>NZ_JAIUIM010000037.1:0-49862 GCF_020165615.1 Mesorhizobium sp. BH1-1-5 | reverse complement strand
GTCGCGCCGGTTGCTCCTGTCGCCCCGGGGGCGCCGGTCGCACCCGTTGCTCCAGTGTCACCAGTCGCGCCAGGATCCCCCGTTGCGCCTGTGGCTCCCGTATCGCCGGTCGCGCCCGTGGCCCCGGTATCGCCAGTCGCGCCGGTTGCTCCTGTCGCCCCGGTGGCGCCGGTCGCACCAGTCGCACCCGCGGCACCGGTTGCTCCGGTTACGCCAGTTGCTCCCGTAGCGCCAGTCGCGCCGCTCTGACCTGTCGCGCCCGTAGCACCTGTGGCTCCCGCATTACTGGCGGACGAAACACCCGTTAGCCTGAAGACGCCATTGGAATTGCTAGTGTCCGGAGTTCCCGGCACGATTGACCCGGCGCCCGAAACTACGACAGAGAGTGTTCCCGCATCTACGATGTTGTAGCCTGAATTATTGTCATCACTACTTGTTGGTACAAGCGCAACTATATTATAGATACCAGCCAACGGCACATCGACTATCATCTGCACCGAAGAAAAAGTGCTGTTCGATACAGCTCTTGATGGAAGAGTGAAGCTGTCGACGATAACACCAGAAGAATTCGTTACGTAATACTGAATGGGATATACGTTAGATACTCCCATGGAGGTATCAAGAGCGCCTGTAAGCGTTGCCTCGAGGCTTAGGACAGCCGCAAACCTTGCGGCTCCCGCTTCGGTCATCGGCGGGAGAACCTGCTCGCCTCCCGGTGCGAGATTCCACGTTCCATTCAGTGCTTTGGCACCGACAAGCCCCGTAGCAGCCCTCACCTCCGCTCCGGTCGCATCGCCCAAAGCCTCGATGAACGCTTCTCCTGCCAGCCCCTTGCCCGCCTCGCAACTCCACAGCCTGAAATCACCATTGGCGTTCAGCGCCCTGCCGATTGCGGCAAGGTCGCCGGCTGCACTTTCGAGAGAGCCGAGAGACCATGCCTCCGAACTGAAATGCACCCGTCCTGGCGAGCCGTGCGCGACGACATGCACCGCGTCCAATCCGGTGCGCCCTTCGAGCGCGCCGGCGATCTGGCGCGCCGCCGGCCGAAGGTTATCCAGCATGATCGCCTGGACTTCCGGTCGCAGGTTACCCAGGATCGTCCCGAGATCGGGCGCGGAGGAATCGACAAAGAGAATTTCGGAAACGCTGGCCATGGCAAGGTCCTTTTGACTCGAAGTCAGCTCACGGAAGAGACAAGGCCGGCACGGCCGGCACGGCGAAGGAATGAGGTGGGGCTATCTGCAATCATCTGCCGGAAGGCCCCAATGAACCGGCCGGCTTGGTCGGGGCATCCACGCTCAGAATGCTGGAGCGCTGGAAGTTGCCAGCACCATCGAATGTACCGATGGCAAGCGAGGCTGTTGCGTCCGGTACCTTGACCGCCATGGATACGGGCGTTGCTTTCGGCATGGCACCGGGCAACATGACTTGGCCGACAATGGCCTTCTGGTCTGTGTCGACGATGTAGTAGGTGATCGGTCCGGCCATATTTCCCACGGGCAAGGTCCCGGTGACCATCACTTCGGCGATCAGAATTCCTGCGTAGATTCCCATGCCCACCTCCGTCAGCGGCGGCTGCGCCTCGGCGCCTTCCGTCCGCAGGTTCAGTTCCCAAAATCCGCCACGCGCTCGCGCACCGACGTCGTGCGATGCTGCCGCGACCGGCCTGCCGGCCGCCCGCGACAGCGAAACGATGAAATCAGTTCCCTCTGGACCGCCCCCCGCCCGACAGCTCCACAACTGGAGAGTGCCCTGCCTATTGATCGAGCGGCCGATCATGGCGAGGTCACTGGCCTCATCGGCCAGTGTCTCGGACGACCATTCGCCGGCGGCAAACCCGATACGGCCAGGCGCACCATGCGCGATTACGTGGACAGCGTTCAGCTCGGAATGACCTTCGAGCGCAAAAGCCATCTGGCGGGCTGCCGGCCGCAGGCCATCGAGCACGATCGCCCCGACCTCAGGTCTCAGGTGATTCAAAATCGCACCGAGATCGGATGCCGCCGGATCAACGAACAGAATCTCGGAGGCCCCTTGGACAGCGAAGCAATCCGGGACGGCATTCACTTCAGCCCCAGCCGAAGCCGAACCCGTCGCGGTCCGGCGGACCTGACGCCCACACGCCGAAGCATTTAAGAGGTCAGTGTCCGACCGCTTCGCACCCCAACACTTGTCGAAGTCGACGGATGCAGTCCCCAACCTATCGTTTGATCTCCGATACAAAATCCACCCCCACGCCAGCGTCGTGAAGACGCCAGCGACAACTTGCGAGGGGCTCGACTAAACACGAGGACAACACGAGGACACCTGCTCGAACAGGCGCAGCTCTATAGCCGATGAAAATCACTTCACGCGATGACGCACAAAGCAATCTTGTTTCGAATACTGTCCAAACTTTTTTAGATTCCCACAGACTCAGCAATTTTATCGATCTGTGGCCACCTTCCCCACGGAAATATTATTAGGTTAGAAATAATCGAGTTGTAAATGGATGACTCTGCAATTGCACAATCACCGATGGTAGGCTGCGGTGGTCTGAAAATCCAATGAAAATCTGATACTTAGATGGCGCGCCCGATGACACCGTGAGTTTGACTACCTCTATTGTTTAGTCTCGCGCGATTTCTGGCAAATAAACTCATCCAAAAAGCGTACCCTCGTACGCCGACGCTATTGTTGGCTATCGCGGCCGAGCCCGGCATTTTCAAAGGCAGGCAGCTCTCCCTTACCTTGAGCTGATGCGCCGTCCGTTCCTGAATTTCGAGGTACGAGACGATTCTAACCTGGTTGGGGGATTGGTATGAGCACCATTGGCCTGTGCATGATCGTCAAAAACGAGGCGAAGGTCATCCTAAGATGCCTCGCCAGCGTACTCTCCCTCATCGACTATGTTCTTGTCGTGGACACCGGATCTGACGACGGGACACAGGAACTCATTCGCGGCTACCTTGCCGATCACAACCTCAAGGGCACAGTCATCGACGAGCCGTGGCGGAACTTCGCGTACAACCGCACCTTCGCACTTGAGCGGCTGCGCGAGTTGGAACCGGTAGACTACGCAATGATGATAGACGCGGACGATGTCCTTATCCCAGACCGCAACTTCGACGCAGCCGCGTTCAAGGCGCAGATGGATCAGGATCTATTCGACGTTGAGCTCGCACAAGGCGGCATTTCATATTACCGCCCGCAGATCTGCCGCAATCAACTGCCGTTCCGCTTCAAGGGCGTTCTGCACGAGTATCTCGAGTTCCCTCCCGGCCCGATCACGCGCCAGACTGCACAAGGGTTTCGTGTAGTGTCAGGACGCGAAGGGGCAAGGAGCCAAAATCCCCGAAAGTATCAGGACGATGCCGCGGTCCTGGAGAACGCGTTGGTGACTGAAACCGACCCGTTCCTGATATCGCGTTACACTTTCTACCTTGCCCAGAGCTACAAGGACTGCGGCGAACGTGACAAGGCGCTGGAGCATTATCTAAGACGATCCGAGCAGGGGTTTTGGGCCGAAGAGGTCTATGTATCCCTTTTCGAGGCGGGAAATCTGATGGCGGACCTTGACCGAGCGTTCGAAGAGGTCGTCGCCGTCTACGAACGCGCGACCCAATCGGTGCCCACGCGCGCAGAGGCGCTGCATGCCGCGAGCCGCTACTGTCGCAACCTCGGTCGATACGCTCAGGGGCAGGAATATGCGCGCCGTGGCTTGGGCATCAACAAGCCTGTGGGGCTTTTCGTTCAGCCTTGGGTCTATGACTACGGGCTGCTCGACGAGTTTTCGGTCAATGCATATTGGGCGGGCGCATATCAGGAGTCGCTCGATGCCTGCATGAAGTTGCTGGCGGTCGAGGGCCTGTCAGAAAATACAGTGAAGCGCGTGGCATCCAATGCGCAATTCGCCGTCGACAAGCTTCGGGTGCAAGATCGCCCCACATCGGGAAGCCCGATCGCCGAGAAAGCGCTCCAACGATACGGGCTAGGGCACCTCGCGAAAGTGAACTCGGACGAACGGAGTTCTATTTCGAACATAACCCCGTTGGTGCAGCCATTGTCTTCATGGACGCCTCCAGGACCGGCGGCGGGCACAGAGTTGATGATCAAGGGCCTTGAGGACCGCATCCCTGATGTGCTCGCACGAGTTCAGCTTCAGGTAAACTTGTTCCCAGACAACCCGTCGCGGGAAAAGCCGCTGGTTATGTGGATGCACCATGATTCAAACCAGAATGCCGTGCAGTGGTGCAGGAACCCCGCGCTTGTCGACCGGGTGACATGCTTCGTGTTTGTATCGCACTGGCAGCGTGAACGTTACCAGGCTGAGTTTGACATTGCTCCAAGCAAATGCGTCGTTTTGCGCAACGCGACAACGCTCTCTCGGCAACAGCGAAACTGGATGAAAACCGACCCACTGCGGTTCGCATATACCAGCATGCCATTCCGAGGTCTTTCTGTCCTGCTCGACGCATGGGA
Organism: Mesorhizobium sp. BH1-1-5; assembly: GCF_020165615.1. Classification (NCBI taxonomy): domain Bacteria; kingdom Pseudomonadati; phylum Pseudomonadota; class Alphaproteobacteria; order Hyphomicrobiales; family Phyllobacteriaceae; genus Mesorhizobium; species Mesorhizobium sp. BH1-1-5. The sequence continues at coordinate 45,401 of NZ_JAIUIM010000037.1, read as the reverse complement.
GCAATTGGACCTGGGCAATGCCGAACTTCACATTTGGTCCTCGATGAGGCTCTACGATCAAGACGATATGAAATATCAACCGTTATATGCCCGTGCTCAAGCATTAAATCGGGTAATCTATCATGGCATTTCTCCCAATTCGGAACTAAAAATTGCACTCCGTGATATTCACTTCTTAGCCTACCCTAGTACCTTTGCAGAAACGTCCTGCCTTGCCGTGATTGATGCAATGGCAGCGGGATGTCGTGTGATTGTGCCTGCCCGAGGCGCCCTGCCGGAGACGACATCGGGCTTCGCCCACGTTTACCCATGGAGCGCCGACCCGATCGAGCATGCCGCGCTGTTCGGTTCAGCGGTGGCCAAGGAAGTCGAATATCCCTGGTTCGACACTCCAGAGATGTCTCTGACACAGCAGAGCTACTGCGAGCAATTTTATGACTGGAACCAGCGCGTCAAGGAGTGGAAACGTCTTATCGAACGTTTGACCGAAGATGCGCCCAAGCGGCACTCTCCATACAACGAACAGATCCCAGCCTAGCTTCCTCGTGCCAATCCTAAGGGACTGCGTAGCGAAGATCGACTGATTTCAATGCGTCAGTCCTCCGCGACGTGCGCGTAGTCGAAGGGCGCGCAAGCGCGAGTCTGCGGCGATCACTAGGAATCGAAGTGCTGCGACGAGACTTTGTGAAGAATTTTATCGGTCTGACAGCCACAGTCCAAACCTTTTCAGCTACTGCGCGTTGGGTTGGTTTGGAGCGGACCCAGACCAACATGCCGAAGACACTGGCGACATATGCCTCACGTGCCGCGCTTTTATCCGTCCCGATTGAACTTGCCGGTGACTGGGGCCGCATGCTTCCTCGATCGGTAAAAAATGTGCTCGAGCGCATGCGGCTTGCATGTTTGGACCACTGCCGGCTTGTCTCTGACCGCCAACCGAGACGCCTGCGCATCGAGGAACATACCTCCGGCCCACCGGCTATTTGGCTGCATCCGGACAAGAGCGACATGGCATGGATCATCGTCGACATCGGCGAACGCGACTGGTCGAAGCTTGCCTATCAATTTGGCCATGAGCTCGGCCATGTGCTTGCCAACAGTTGGCAGGCCGCCGCCAAGCCAGCAGCACCTTGCCAATGGCTCGAGGAGTCCATGGTCGAAGCATTCTCGTTGCGCGGCCTTCAGCGCCTTGCGGCCGGTTGGAAGAAGAGCCCGCCCTTCGCCGGCGACAGCGCTTTCGGCGACGCTATTGCCGAATATCGCCAAAACATCATTCACCGCTACGCGGCCCTTGCCAACGGCCAGGGGCTTAACGGCGACGTCACTGCGTGGTTTGCCGACCAGCGCCGTGAAATCGAAATGCCCGGTCTCAACCCATTCGCGCAAGCGATGTGCCTGACAATCCTCGCTGAATACAATCAGGTTCCAGATTGCATCGAGGCGCTTGGCGCTCTCAACCGCTGGCCTGGCCGCAGCGGAATTCCTATCGGCGAATATCTAGAGAGGTGGAAAGAGAGCTGCGCCGAATTGCAAGCCTCTCAGCACTTGCCGCTCCGCCTAGGCGAACTTCTGGGGGTCGTTCCGCGTGGCAGGTGACACCGGCCTAAGATGACGTCCGCCAGTTTGTTGCCAACAGTGCGGCCTAAAGGTCGGCCGGGTCTTTTTCAAGTCGGGAGTAGCCACGCGCCAATCATGCTGCCTCCCCTACTCCTCGGTCATACGTTTGGATGAATTTTTGTTATATAATCAATGGCATATATCTCTACGTCACCGGCGCGCAGAATTAGAGGATCCTGCCGGTCAGGCCCGGCGCCGTTAGCCCCAACCCGACAGGCGCCGGGCCGCGCGCCCACTCCAGTAGGAAAGCCTGCGCAAGCGGCCCGACAGCCCTTTGAGGTACAATTAATCCGACCGTCGGGCCTGACCGGCCCCGTGGGTGGCGTTGCCGGCCGGAGCCGTTGGTAATATTAGCACATTTGAATTAAAAGCTGCTGGAGCTGTTTTCCCCGGCTTTGTGCCTCGGCGGTGAACTGCCTGTTCCGCAGCTGGCGATCACACGCAGTGCGGTCGATCGTCGTCCCCGGTAACGCAAAGTTCAGCAGGTTTGCCCATCGCTAATGTCGCCGCGCCATTCAAGCAAATCGAATTCACCCGCCGAAGTCACAGAAGTCCGAACCGATAGAGCGCGCTGACCGCCTTGGGTCGAAAGATCGCGCCGTAGCCAAGGCTCAGGGATTCGCCCCACTGGCGCTTGTACTCGCTCCCGCCACCCAGATCGAACCAGCGCAGGCCGACACTGGCAGACCACTGGATCGCCGAATCCATTGAACGTACGCCAACAGCGCAATGGTCGTATTCGGGGTCGCGGACAATGCACTGGCCGAGCACGACGCCGTCCTGACACATCAGAACGTTGCCGGCCGTGCGCCGATCGCCATCGAGCAGCTGCAAGGTGTGGAATTGGATCGGGCTGCCGGCGGTCTGCCACCTTATGAAGGCGCGCCAGAACCGCAGGCGATCCTCGGCGGCGACTGTTTCGTTGGCGTCGTTGCTTTCCCACATGCGGCCCCACTGGGCGCAGCTCCATTCCAGGTCGCCCTCGTCGTCGATGCGAAGCCGCATGAACTCGTCGCAGCGCTTGCGGGCCCGACGCACATTGTTGCGGTGTTTGCTGGTCCACACGGCTTCATAGTCGGACTGAAGATCGACTTGCCAGCGTTCTTGCGACCACAAGGTGCGCGGGCGAAGATCAGCCACGCCGGCTTTCAGTGCGCCTTCGATCCGGACCTCGACGCCCAAGGCGTGCAAGGCCCGGCCAAGGGCTGCGGGAGAGGACGCCGGGGCGATCACTCCCGGAAGCGCCTGATAGGCAACAGGTTCCCAGTAGCGGCGGCGGCGGCGCAGGGAGATGAGCGCGGTCGGCCGGCCGTTCTCCGTCGCCAGGGCGTGGCGCTTTTGGACGCTCGTGGGCTGGGTGAGCTCGCGATAAAGGTCGCGGGCGCAGCCGGGAATGGCCGGCAGGGCGTTCAGGGCCTCGTCCAGGGTCGAGTTCCAGGCGTCGAACCAGGCGATGTGGACGCCCCGTGTCGTCAAGCGTGTGGCGATGCGGGCAGCGGAGATCACGGCGGGCGCGGCGACCTGACCCAGCGCACGCTTGAGATCCGAGCCGGCAGCATTCGCGCCGGCGGAATCCATGCCATCAGAGTGACCCATCACCGATTCCCCTGCTATCTCTGCTTGCCGGCCATTCAGGCGATCGTTCGAAGAGGCGGCCGGTCCGCGCTTTGACCAAAAACCAGGCAGACCGCACGCCACGCCGACGGACCGCACTATTGATTTCCCTGTCTGCTTGGCTCGGCGCAGGTGCCTGTCTCTGCCCAGCGTCCTCGTCCAGGAAGCGGCGGATGAGGGCAAAGGGGCCGTGCAGGCGCGCAGGCGCCAGAGACTGGGCCCTACCAAGCAGATAGGCCAATTCAGCGGCGAAGGGATGACGGGTCCAGCCCATGGCCAGGAACCAGAAGACTGCGCCAAGTCCGCCGCCCAGGACCGCCTGCAAGGCCGATATGTTCATGTCGAGGCCGTTTAGCCCGATGACGACGAGCGGGCCTAGCGCCGTGGCGAAGGTGGCAACGGCGCTGGGAACCAGCGCGCGCAGATATTCACTGACGCTCAATTTCAGCCGGCGCATCAGGAACCAGAGGCCAACGCCCACTTGGATCGGCGTGGTGGCAAAGATCGAGAGCGCCAGGGCGAAGGGACCGTACTGAGCCGCCAGGATCATGATCAGGCTGGTGATCGGCAGGGAGATGATCCAGGCCTTGGCAGTGTCACGGATCCCGCCGGCGGCTACCAGGGCCGGGAACATCAGGGGGACGGGGAAGTAGAGCATGGTGGCAGCCGCCATCACCTGCACCAGCGGGATGGACGTGTCCCATTGCGATCCCAGTATGATGTGCACAAGCGGATGGGCGAAGAGGATGACCATCGCCAGGCCCGGCCAGTGAAACGCGGTCAGGCTGGCGGCGGCTTTGAGATATGGATCCTTGAGGGGACGCCCCGTGCGCGCATGGGCGGCGAACCCTGGCAGCGCCACCGCTGCGATGGCCGATACGACCAAGCGGCTGGGCATCTGTGTGACTTGTTGGGCTCGGCTATAGAGACCGACATCGGTGCTGCCGTTGGCCCGGCCTAGCACGAAGGTCGGGATGACGTCGCCGAGGGTGGTCAGAAGGCCGGTCGCGGTGTTGAAACCGCCGAAGGCCAGAATCTCGCGCCATTTGGTGAACTCGATCCGAAAGATGGAGAGGTCCGGCCGCATGAGGATGGCGAAGACGAAGGTGGAGAGCGGATAGCTCAGCGAGCCCCAAGCGAAGCTCATATAGCCGAAGCCCAGCATGACCAGGCCAGTGGTGGTGACGTTGCCGACCAGAGCCGAGCCCAGGTTGATGGCCGCGATGTTCCAGAACTTCAGGTCGCGGCGCAGCAGTGCCACGATCGGCGAACCGATGCTGGAGAACAGATAACCGAACGCGACGGTGCGGACAAAGTTCTCCAGACGCGGTTCGTGGGTGAAATCGGCGTAGAGGCCCGCCGTCGCGACGAAGGCGGTCGTAAGGACGATGGCGACCGCCAGCATCATAGTGAAGGAAGTGCGTATTTCTTGCTTCGAGAGCTTTTCGGCGTTGACGATGTAGTTGGTGACGCCGAAGTCCCGCATACCCTCGGCGAGCGCGACAAGGCTGGCGCCAAGGAAGGCAGCGCCGATTTCGCTAGGCGTCAAAAGCCGTGACGAAACGTATAGCGTCGCCAAATTGAGGATAAGGGTGGCGTACTTCTCGAAATAGACCGCGACCACCGCGCGCCGGACGCTCGCCATTCCTATCGCTCACTTTCGAACAGACCGGCCCCGATGCGGAACCGCCATCATATCTCGCCTGAACTCCAGAATTGGAGCCATGGGCTGTGGATTTAAAACCCGTGTGGCCTTGATCAGGGTCGAGGCGACCATCTGTTGATCCTCCTCAGTCATCTGGGGATAGAGGGGAAGAACGATGGCATGATCCTGGGCTGCCTCCGACTCTGGCAGGGACATACGCAGGGGCTGGGAGGCATAGACGTCCTCACGGTGGGCGCACATGATACCGCGGCGGGTGGCGATACTGGCATCCAGCATAGCCTGCATGACGGTACGCTGGTCGGCGGAGTCCGGCAGGCGGACGCAGAAGCTCTGCCAGTTGGTGCGCGCGTAGGACGGTTCGCGCACCAGGCCCAGCCATTGCGCCTCGCCGAGCAATTCGGCATAGCGGGCGGCCAGCGCGCGGCGGCGGGCCACGATGCCCGGCAAGCGCTTGAGTTGCTCGCGGCCGACGGCGGCCTGGATGTCGGTCATACGATAGTTGTAGCCGAGCACTGGGTGGGTCTCGAAAATCACTTGGGCCGAGCCGTGGCGTACAGTATCGGGCACGCTCATGCCATGCTGGCGCAACAGCTTGAATTTTGCGGCCCAGTCAGGGTGCTTGGTCGTCAGCATACCGCCGTCGCCGGTGCTCATGATCTTGCGCGGGTGGAAAGAGAAGCACGCCACGTCGCCGTGCACCTTGCCGACCTTCTCCCACCGGCCGTCCCAGAGGATCTCGCTGCCGCTGGCGCAGGCTGCGTCCTCGATCACAGGCAAGCCCTTAGCCTTGGCGACGTTGACCACCGCCGCCATGTCGCAGGGCAAGCCCATTTGATGGACGACCAGGATCGCACTGGTCTTGGCCGAAAGCGCGCACTCGATCAGGGCGGGGTTGATGTTGTAGGTGGCCGGATCGATGTCGACAAAGACCGGAACCGCGCCGCAATAGGCCACTGAATTGGCCGTGGCGATGTAGGAGTGGCTGACCGTAACCACCTCGTCGCCGGGCTTCACCCCGGCCGCCAGCAGGGCCAGGTGCAGGGCCGTGGTGCAGTTCGAGACCGCCGCTGCGTGCGGCGCGCCCGTGAAGGCGGAGAACTCCGCCTCGAAGGCTGCGACCTCGGGACCTTGCGTGACCCAGCCGGACAGTATGACGCGGCGCGCAGCCTCGGCCTCGGCCCCATCCATCGTGGGCTTGATGATCGGAATCATGTCGGAACCCCAGCCGAACGAAATTCATCTCTGCACGAGAAGCTGCATCGTCGTACCACGATAAGGCCGGGCGCTCACCTTCTCCTATTGTGGGATGTCGGCAACGACGACCGGCGCGCCGGTCGCGTTCAGACTAGGGGTGGCCGATAGTAAGGATACCGCTTTCGGTCAGCGGGCGGGTCGCCGAATCCTGTGTCAAGCAAGGTGCGGCCCGACACTTCGGCGGGGAATGCCAAGATGGGGCGAGCCTACCGGTAAGGTAGCTCTGTGTATGGCCAAAGAACCGGCCTTCCGAGAGTATCCGTTAACGCCAATATTACGGAATTTAGCAAGAGGGACCAGCTATGGGAGCCGGTCTATAGGACTCTGGCACCGATCCTGCATCCACCGAATTGATATGGCAACAAATTGAGGATCGTGCAAATGCGTCTAAACACTCAGCCAAGCCGAAGGGTAGGCATGTCTAAATGCATATTTAGTGCGCCGATTCAGGCCGGGAATGTGCAAATCAACGAAAATGGAGAAGTCACCATCTCCATAACGGCCGATGACATCTATACGAAGAACTCAAAGCAACGCTACGAGATAATCCTGACCGGTGAAGAAATCAGTATTCTTAGCGCCGCCTCTTAGTAAACCTTCGCCTGGAAGAGGCAAGTAACGTCCTATGAACTGGCCGCAAGAATGATCGAAATCAATCAGCGTTGTAAACACTCCAGAAGTGATCTCTAGCAAGCGTTGACTCAACGGTTAGTGGCAGGAAGAGTGGCGACTCCGACCTGGGTTGGGATAGTTGCCTGAGTGTCGGAGCCGCCCGCGGCCAATGCGGCACAAACCGCGCTGTTCCATTGTGAGACGGCGCGATCTACAATTACTTAAGTCTAATATGATGCATGACCGCCACGCAGCGGGCGCTCCGCGCCAGTTTAGCGTGCTCTAATTTGATCCTATCAATCGGACAAGACGCGCGCCGACGATCGCTCGCTGCAGAAGGACTCGCCACATCGAGTGGACCGTTCGGCGGCTGCCTAAAGAAGATTTTTCAGAATCTCGATCTGGCGTGACGCAGGCATGGATGGTCGCCCCCGGAGGCTACGCCTTCTGGTCGAATTGATGGGAGAGAGGGTTGGGCGCTTATAATCCAGAAAGCCTGACCGCCTTGGGGGTGGTCTCGGTTCCGGAGCATCGGCTCGAGTATTGATCTATGACTGCGATCGATCAGCGTGCGATTTTCGCCGTCCGACCGGCCCGGGCCGTCGGCCGGCCGGTGGAAGACCGTATCGCCGGCTTCGACGGCGTGCGGGCGATCGCCGTTCTGATGGTCTTCATCAGCCACAAGACGACATTGCCGCACCACGATTCCTATGGCTCCGTCGGCGTCTGGCTTTTTCTCGTGCTCAGCGGCATGCTCATCTCATCAATCCTCTCGGAGATGCGCGGAAAGGTCGAAGCCGGTACCCAGTCGAGTTGGCGGTCGATGGGTGACTTCTATCTGCGCCGCAGCCTGCGCATCTTCCCGCTTTATTACGCCTGTCTCGGCGTTTTCGCGCTGGGGTCGCTGTTCACCTCATTCGTCGGCTTCTCGCGCATCGAAGCGACGATCTACGCCTTCTATGGCACCAACATCTATTTCTGGATGACGCCGACTGGAGACCACGGCCATTTCGGTCACCTCTGGTCACTGTCGGCGGAGGAACAGTTCTACCTGCTTTTCGCACCGATCCTGCTGTTCACCCCGCGCAAATACCTGGCTCGGATTTGCATCGGCTTCATGCTCGCCGGCGCGGCCATGCTGGCTTGGCTAGTGTCGGTGAAGACCCACCCGAACGCCATCCACGTCGATCCGCTGATCGCGTTCGGCATGCTCGGCGTCGGTGGCTTTATCGCCTCCTTGAAGAACTTCAAGCCGCCCGCGTTGCTGGTTAGCGCGCAAGCCCAGGCAGCAGCTGGCCTGGCGCTGATCGCGATTCCGCTGATCTTCGGATACTTCCGGGACACATGGAACATCTGGGGACCGCTGACCTGCACGGTTGCCGGACTGTTTCTGTTCCAGATCGCCCGCAACCAGCAGACGCCGATCGTGGCTTTCCTAAACCTGTGGCCGCTGCGCTCGCTCGGCCGGGTGAGCTATGCCTTCTATGTACTGCACCAATTCGTCCATTACTACGACGTCCAGGCGGTGTTCCATAAGCTGCACGTCGACATCGACGCGCCGCTTATCGTGCAACCGGCCCTGGAGCTTTTCATCACCGTCGCGTTGGCGACGCTCTCCTGGCATTTCTTTGAGCGGCCGTTCCTGCGGCTGGGCGCGAGATTGACCGCACGGGAGGGCGCCGAGGCCAGCAGCGCGACCGCTGCCTTGACCCCGGCCGGCAAAGGGCGACGCGATAGATGCGGGCGGAGCTAGGGCCGATGCGACTCGACGACGAACGCCGCATCAAGGGTTTCGACGGCCTCCGCGCGATCGCCTTCATCTTCGTATTCATCAGCCACAAGTTTCATCAAGGGACGTATGGATCCCTTGGCGGCGACGGGGTAATGCTCTTCTTCGCGCTGAGCGGCCTCTTGATCACCCGTATCCTGGCTCGCACGCGGGTGGCGGTCGAGGCGGGCGAGACGACCACGCTTGCGGGTCTAGGGCGCTTCTATCTTCGGCGCTCGGCCAGGATATTCCCCATTTACTACGCGACGATAGGCTTCTTCCTGATTGCCTCGCTGTTCGTTCACTTCGATGGCTTCGAAGGCGGCGCGCCTCTGGCCATGCTGCTCTACGCCACGAACATCTATGTGTTCACGACCGACCACTGGGTGGGCCATTTCAACCACTTCTGGACGCTGGCGATCGAAGAGCAATTCTATCTGGTGTTTGCACCCTTGCTGCTGTTCACCCCCAGCAAGGCCGCCCGACACATCTGCGTTGCCTTCGTGGTTTTGGGTCTCGTCACTCAGGCGGGCCTCGGATGGGCCGGAGTATCGGCCAGGGTCATTGGCCTCGATCCCCTGACCGGCTTTGGTTATCTCGCCTTGGGTGGCCTAGCAGGACTGAGCCTCGACCGGCGGGCGCCGGCATGGCTGATCTCCATGCCGGCCCAGGCCATCGTCGCGCTCGCCCTTCTCATCGTGCCCCTCACTGTTCTCAAGGACGAGGTCGTCTGGCGCTTCTATGCGCCGGCAGTCGCGGCTACAGCCGCGTTTCTTGTCTTCGAGATCGCGGAGAACCAGACCTCGCGTTTCGTCGCCCTTCTGGAGGCCTGGCCCCTGCGCAACCTGGGACGCATTAGCTATGGCTGTTACATTTTCCACGAGTTCATTCATTTCTACAACGTCGAGGCAGCGGCCCGGAAGTTCGGCGTCGTGTTCGAAGCGCCGGATTGGATCTCGGCTCCCATCGAACTCGTGTTGACCATCGGCCTGGCGACCGTCTCCTGGCGATTCTTTGAACGACCAATCATGGCCTGGGCCCACCGGGCGCCGCAGAAAGCTGCGCCGGCCGCCGCCTGAGCCTCTCAGCCTGCCGGGGCGAACAGCTTTCGCAGCAGGCCAAGGTTGTGGTTCAGGCGCAGGTAATATTCGTGTTCCGGCCGATCGAGGATCTGGAGCGCGGCCAGCATCGGGATGGCGATGAGCATCTTGATCGCGCGCGCGACCTTCTGGCCCTGCGTTTTCAAGCCCCTCAGTTCCACCTCGCCTTCCTTGCGGGCGCGCTCCGCGAGCCATGCGCGCGTCAGACGGCCGGCATGGACCTTGTGGTCCACTACGAAAGCATCCGAGTACCAGCAGCGATAGCCGGCCCCAATCAGGTCGGTCATCATCTGGGCCTCTTCCCCGCTGGCCAGGTTCGAGCCGACCCGACCGGTCGTGACGTCGAACCCACCATGGGCTTCCAGCACGCTGCGGCGGAACAACATGTTGGCGCCGACGCCTATGGGGTGATCGGTGGTGTCCCGGAAGCCGTCCTCATCGACCACCGACAACAACAGGCGCGCGCGGGGCCCGAGCCGGCTCGGCGGTATTTCAAGGCTGCCGGCGTCGTCGGGCCAGCGCGGGATCACCCGCCCGGCCAAGATGGCGGTCTGGACGTCACAACGGGCCGCATGGGCGATCGCCGCCTCAACCCAGCCGAGGCGCGGCACAGCGTCGTCGTCCAACAGTGCAATCCATTCGCCCTTGCCGGCCTTGAAACCCGCGTTGCGCGCCCGGGCGACACCAGGCTCGTCGAGTCGGATGAGGCTCAGTCCCTCATGTCCCTTCAGATTCCTCAGCACCTCGGCGTGCGTTGGCGCCGAGGCGCTGTCGATGACGATGACTTCCACCGGCTCGCCAACGCATTGCGGCAGCAGGGCGTCGACGTTCTCCAGGACGTCGTGGCTGCGGTTGTGCGTGGCGATGACGATGCTGATGACCGGGGCACCGGGGCCAATCTTCGGCGCGTTCTTGGCGTCCTGCATGCCCATAAGATCCTTCAGGTTTACGCCTGTCAGTGCAGCGCCGCGTCCTTGGCGGCCGGCGGGCGGGCGCCGAGGCCGATTGACCAGAAGAACGCCGCGCGCAACGGCGTCGGCGCCACGAGATGCCGTACCGCCCGGAACGGAAACACCAGCAGCGCATGACGCACCGCGAACCGCACGCCCTTCGCATCCCCCTTGGCCGCCCGCTCCACCGCTGCATCGGCGAAATAGGTGTAGAATCCCAAGAGCGTGGCGAAATAGGAATGCAGCCACTCTTTCGGGGAGCGCCACTTGCGCCAGGCGGGCATGGCATGCCGCATGAACACCTTGCGCGTATAGGGAATCCGGCTCAGAACCAAGGCGTCGTAGGAGCCTGATGGACGCTGGCGGAACAAGACGCAAGGCACGGCCACATGCTCCATATGTGCCCCTCCGGCGACGCGCAAATGCCAATCCCAGTCCTGATCAGCCAGCAGGGTCTCGTCAAAATAACCGTAGGCATCGCGTACCCCGATACGCGCCATCGTGGCGCCGATCTGCGGGAAATAGCCGTCCAGCATCATCTTCAGATGGTCGCCGTCGGGGCGGACGTTATCGGGGATCGGTGACGCGATCGGCCGCAAATCAGGATCGGTCATCACCACCTGACCGAAGACCGCCTCGACCTCTGGCTGGCGGTCGAAGAGTAGCAAGTGCGACCGTACATGTTGCTCGGTCCAGACGTCGTCGTCGTCCAGAAAGGCCAGGAACTCCCCCGTGGCCGCCCGCATCGCCGCGTTGCGCGCGGCGCCGGCGCCCGCCGTCGTCACGATGAAGTGCTGCGCGCCGTGGGCCTGCGCCACTGTGCCGGTGGCGTCGTGGTTGGAACCGTTGTCGCCAACCAGAATCTCGAACGCCAAGTCCGCTCCTTCCAGTGCGCGGATGCTCGCCAGCGCCTGGTCCAAGAACTGCGGACGGTCGCGGGTCGGGACGACGACCGAAACGATGCGCGCCGGGCTCACCCCCACTCCTCCCACCGATCGAAGACGCCCGAGAGGGCCGCCGAAAATACACGCATGTTGTCGAAGCGCGTTATGAAGGTCCGCGCAATGGTGCCAGCCGAACGCGTCTCCTCGGCCTGGGCGTAGACCAGATCATAGCCTGCTGCCTTGGCCTCCCGCATGGCGACCGGCGTCCAGTTGGCTGACTGGCCGAGCGGGATTGCGAACGACGTCGGCGCAAAGCCGAGCCGGGCCTCGATCATGTAGCGCGAGCGGTCCAGTTCCTCGCGGGCGATGGGGCCGTCCAGCTGTCCAAAATCGGGATGGGTCGCGGAGTGGCTGCCTATTTCGGCGCCGTCAGCAGCCAGGCGCTCCAGATCGCGCCAGCCCAGAACCTCGTCGGTGGTCCAGGGCGAGGAGCCATCGCTCCAGTCGGTGACCACGAACAGGCTCCACGGCGCTGCGAAGTCCTTCAGGATCGGTGCGGCCTCGGTCATCACGCTGCGCAGGCCGTCGTCGAAGGTGATGGCGAGGTCCATCGGGTCGCCCCCCGTCCGCGCGATCTCCGAGGCCGGGACGAATCGGTAGCCCCGCGCCGCAGCCCATTCCAAGTGACGACGGAACAGCTTCGGCGGCACGTCGTTATGATCCATAAGCGGCTGGCCGACCGAATGATAGGCCAAGATCCGGCCCCCGGAACGGCGCACGCGTCGGCCCATAACGGCCATCCCTTCACGCTCAACGACCATGCGTGGGCCGACGAGATGACGCCTTTCGACACCGAATGCGCGGGCAGCCCGCATCAGAATACTCGGCGCTCGCCCAAGCATATCCAATTTCGCCCTCTGTTCTTTTACCAAAATCGAACAGCAAGCCTCATGCCAGCTATGATATTCAGCGCCAACGACACCATGTCGAGCCGCAGCGCCCGGTAGCCTTACCACGTCGAGCGAAAATTGTTCATTAGAATAAAAAGGTAAGCCTCTAAATCAAAAGGTGTAAAGCGCGATGGCTTGCCCGAACGGCGGCCCAATTCAAGCTGTCGTGCGTGCTCAGGGTGTCTGGTACCGGACAATGGCGGTGCTGGCCGCCTCTGAAGATCAATCTGTCTTGGGCCAAGGCGTCTCAGATGCGCCCATCACAGCACCCAAACAGGATGGCGATGATGAGGGCGAAGCTCACCCCTGAGCGGAGGGGACCACGCTGCGCTCCCTGACACCATGTAACAGGCTGTCGCGAACAGTCTCGGAACCTCCCCAGGCCGGACATGTTTCCACGCTGGAGCTTAACCGTTGAGGTCATCCCATGACGTTCCGTAACTTTGACATCGCAGCCGCAAAGACCAGCAGCGCGAGGGGGAAGATAGCTTTGCTGAGCTACGCGATCCTTGTCGTCATCGGCCGGATGGACGCTTCGGTCGACAGCATTGAGAAGGCACTTGCCGAGTTGGCCGAGACCAAGACAAGCAGCTGAACTTTTGGTCTGCGGTCATCGCCAGCCCTCTGGGGCCCGGGGATCGATGGCAATGACCAGTGTCCCGTGGACCGCTCGGACAGCGAAGCATTAGTTTCCGGTTTCAGGCGTTGACCGCCAGATAGATGGAGTACCCCCGGGTCGTACAGCGAAAGGGGCCCCCATGGTCGCACGGAGTACGTCGTTCGTGTGTGGCTGCCAGCCCTATGGCGATGTCGCGAGGAAATTACCTCTGAGAGACAATTAGCCGAGACATCACCGAGCGCTAAGGAGCAGTCGACGCGTTGTTTGACCTTCTGACCATTGGAGAGAAGCGTGCCGAGCTCCATAAGCTTGTGCGTCTTCGCTTTCGGATTATGCGGCGCCTTGATGAGGTCGACCGTTCGGCACATCTGGTCGAGATGGCAGCCGCTGATCTCATCGAGGCTGCCCAAGAGCCCGCCGATACGGCCGAGCAGACGCTTGGGTTCTGACGCCCCATGACGCGCCGGCCGGGCAACCCATGGTGTTGAAACCTCGTATCTAGCTGCTGCCGCCCTTCAGCGGGTTCACGAACCGGGGCAGCCATTCGGGCAGCAGGTTGCGGACTGCGTCCCATGGCCCGTCGAAAGTCCTGGTCCGCGCCAGGCGTCGCCATACCCGGAGCCGTTCCGGCAGCGACATCAGGCGCAGAGAACGCTTCAGGATAGCCTCGACGCTATCGAACTCGCCGAACACCTCGTTGAGCAGGATGTCCGGATAACCGTCATAGAATTCCTCGTCCGCGGGCGCACCTTTCTCGTGCAGCGGCGTGACTGGCGGGATCGCCAGGGCCCTCGCGTATAGCGCCTCCAGGCTTTCAAGCCAATTCGGCGTGGTGTGCAGCCGCTTGACGTTGGCCGCCGTCTCACAGCCCCGGCGCAGCAGGGTCTCGGGGTCGGCGAGCCAGTCCGACAGAATGCGGTTGTAGTCCGCCATCGAGGTGGCGAAGCCAATGGTCGGCGCCAGCCCGGGCATATCGGTGCTCATGACGTTCGCATCTGACAGATAGGGAAAAAGCGTCACGCAGGGCGCGCCCAGCCCGCCGGCTTCCAGCATCGAGGTAATCGATACGAAGGGGTAGGAGTCGAGATAGACGTCCGCCGCCTCGAAGGCGACCGAAGGATCGGGCGTCTCCGGCCGCCCCATGATCCGCCCGCCGGTCGCCGCTATGGCCTCTTGCCAGTCGGGAGGCTCCCCAGGCCCTACGACCAACAAACGCGCATCGGGACGGGCCAGAAGCGCCTCGACATGCATGTCGGCGAACGACACCCCGCCCATCGTGCGGTATTTCACGCCGCGGGCCACGGAAACCAGAAGCGGCCCGCCGGTCGGAAGGCCTAGCTTCTGACGCGCATCGGCCCGGCTGTGCCTGCGAATCGGCGGATCGATCTGGATCGGCAGGATGGCGTGACGTTCCGCCGGGATCCCGCGCCGTTCGACCACCAGCCGCTCGCCCGACGCGCGCGAACTGGCGATCAGGTCGCACACGGAGAGCCCGACCCAGAAGGCGTGGTCGGCGTGGTTGACCAGCACCACGGGCGGTCGGTTGCGCTCGTCAGCGAACGCTATGGCCGGCGTCGGCTCCTCGTTGCTGACGTGCAGGACGACTAAGTCGAAATCGAGCGACAACTTCCGGAGCGCGCTGGCCCATTCTACCGGTCCGCCGCGTGTCGCCCCGATCACATGGATCTGGCCGCTGCGAGCCTCCACAGCCCGGCGCACCGACGCCGGCGGCGCCCCGGGATGACGCAACAGGGCCAGGGAGTGATGACGCCCCTCGTCGGCGGCGATCCAGCGGCGCATCATCCGCGTCAAGCCACCGACCTCGTTCAGAGCGGTGGCAACGTGCAGCACACGGCTGATCTTCGTCCGCGCTGGTCGCGCGGCTTCAGTCCCCTTGACGAGCGTCCGTCGCGCGATCTCGACCAGTACGTGCTCAAGAGGTTCGGACCGATAGAAGCCACAGTGCCGCTTGCGTGCAAGCGTGGCCGCCGCCTCCACATAGGCCGCCGCGGAATTGAGGTCGCTAGCCTTGAGGCAGCGCTCAGCCTCACCTCGAAGGCTTTGAAACTCGTCGTAGTTGTGACGCATACGCGCCACCTCGGGCTCGGAGGGCTCGGTCTTAGATTGCATTGTCTACGGCATCCCTTCCCCAACCCAGCCTGCCCAAGCTTGTTATCCCGAGTGGCCAAGTCTTGCCAAGCGACGAGGCAAGTTACATAAAACTGTCGCCGAGCGCTGCCACCCAATCTTTCAGCATCGCGCCAAGGGTGGCGTCCTATTTGCAGGTGGCGCGGGACAGACAACTCCAGGGGAAAGCGATGCCGATTTCGGATAGTGTGGTGCTGCGTGGCGAGGTCGTGATCCACCACCCCAATCTGGTGAACCTTTATGGCTGCGAGGTCGGAAACGGCTCGCGTATCGGCGCCTTCGTGGAGATTCAGAAGAATTCCTACGTCGGCGAGCGCTGTAAGATCTCCTCGCATACCTTCATTTGCGAGGGCGTAACCATCGAGGACGAGGTCTTCATCGGCCACGGGGTGATGTTCACCAATGACCGCCTTCCCCGAGCCACCAACCTGGATGGAAGCGCACAGAGTGAAGCCGACTGGAAGGTCGAGCCGACCCTGGTCAAGAAGGGCGCCTCCATCGGTTCCAACGTTACTATCACTCCGGGCGTGACCATCGGCGAGCGGGCACTGATCGGCGCTGGCGCCGTCGTCACGCGTGATATCCCCGATTTTGCCATTGCTGCCGGCGTACCGGCTCGCGTGGTCGGAGACGCAAGATCCGCAAAGGCTGGCTGACCCCTAATCGTTTGAGGTAGGTTCCGGCGCCTGCCCTCGCCTGCTGGATGATCCTGGCTGGGTCTTGATGACCCAACGGCCATAGTGACCGCATGGCCGCGTCGCTTCAAACTGACAATCTGAAGAGGTCGAGACGGTACGACGTTGAGCGATCAACGGGCGCTTCCTTCTCAACCGCGACAGGCGTCCAACGGGGCCTCCAAGATTCCGGCGGGTGGGGTGCGGGTGAAGGGCAGGCCAAAATGATCAATATCGGTATCATCGGTTACGGCTACTGGGGGCCGAACCTCCTACGCAACTTCATGGAGCTTCCCCATGCCCGGGTCCGCATTGTCGCCGACCTGGACCCAAAGAAGCGCGAGTTGGTGGAGCGCCGCTATCCGGGTGTCCAAACCACCGGCGACGTCCAGGCCCTGTTCCAGGATCCCGAGATCGACGCAATTGCTGTGGCGACGCCAGTCAATAGCCACTTCGAACTGGGGATGGCAGCGCTGAAAGCCGGCAAACATCTCTGGCTCGAAAAGCCGATGACCGAAACCTCGCTGCAGGCCAGGATGCTGGTCAATGAGGCCGACAGGCGTGGATTGACCCTGATTGTCGATCATACCTTCATCTATACCGGCGCGGTCCGGAAGATGCGCGAGATCGTCGCTGCCGGCGACCTCGGCCAGATTTATTACTACGACGCCACTCGAGTGAACCTGGGCCTCTTCCAGAAGGACGTCAACGTCATCTCTGACTTGGCAGTCCACGACTTCGCGATCATCGATCACCTGTTCCACGAGCATCCGAACGCGGTTTCGGCCAGCGGTATCAATCATTTTCCCGGCACCCCGGAAAACCTTGCCTACATCTCGCTGTTTTACGACTCTGGAATGATTGCGCACATCAACGTCAGTTGGCTCGCTCCAGTGAAGGTGCGCAACATCCTGGTCGGCGGCTCCAACAAAATGATCACCTACGACGATCTGGAGCCCTCCGAGAAGGTCAAGGTCTACGACAAGGGCGTCTCCTTCACCGACGATCCTGCCAAGATCCACGAGATGCGCGTCGGCTACCGGACGGGCGACATGTGGGCGCCCAAGCTCGACTCCGCCGAGGCCCTGCGCATCGCCGGCCAGGAGTGGATCGACTGCATCATCGAAAGGAAGGTTCCGACCGCCGATGGGCGGCTTGGCTTGCGTGTGGTGGAGATCATCGAGGCCGCCACCAGTTCGATGCGCGGGCGTGGCGAAACCATTCACCTGCGACGCAAAGACGCTGCGTAACATGATCCCTTTCGTTGATCTGAAAACCCAGTACGCCTCGATCAAGCTCGAGGTAGATGCCGCCATTCAGCGCACCCTTGAGACCTGTCAGTTCACCTTGGGCGCCGACGTCGCTGATTTCGAAAAGGAATTCGCCGAATATTCGCAAGCGGCCTTCGGCATCGGCGTCAACACCGGTACCAGCGCCCTACACCTGGGCTTGCTGGCCGTCGGAATTGGGCCGGACGACGAGGTGATCACCTCCCCCTTCACCTTCGTTGCGACGGTGGCGGCCATTTACTACACAGGCGCGACACCCGTGCTGGTCGATATCGATCCTGCGACCTACACCATCGACCCGGCCCAGATCGAAGCCGCGGTCACGCCGGCTACGAAGGCGATCATCCCGATCCACCTCTACGGCCAGCCGGCTGATATGGACCCGATCATGGCCATCGCCCGGAAGTACGGCCTGATGGTGCTGGAGGACGCCTGCCAGGCGCACGGCGCGGAGTACAAAGGCAAGCGCGTCGGCGCCATCGGCGACATGGCAGCTTTCAGCTTCTATCCCGGCAAGAACCTCGGCGCCTATGGCGAAGGCGGGATGCTGACGACCGACAACGCCGATCACAACCGTGCGGTCCGCATGCTGCGCGATTGGGGCGCCGAACGGAAGTACCATCACGAGCTCAAGGGCTATAACTACCGCCTGGAAGGCCTTCAGGGCTCTGTCCTGCGCGTGAAGCTCAAGTATTTGGATCGGTGGACCGAACAGCGCCGTGTCGCGGCCGCCCGCTATGATGCCATGTTTGCCGGCACCGGCCTGCCGACTCCCTTCGTTCGCAACGATGTGCGCCACGTCTACCACATCTACGCCGTTCGCACGCCCGACCGCGCCGGCTGGCAGGAGGCGCTGAACGCTCAGGGGATCCAGTCGGGCATCCACTATCCGATTCCGGTGCATCTGCTGCCCGCCTACGCCGACCTCGGTTACAAGCAGGGTCAATTCCCGCACGCCGAAAGGGCCGCTGCCGAAGTTCTTTCCCTACCCATGTTCCCGGAGTTCACGGAGCAACAGCAGGACGTGGTCGTGGCTGCGGTCAAGGAATTACAAGCAAGCGTTTGACGAGCGACCCGCTCAACCGGAAACAAGCCTGCCAAGGCTAATCCAACCGATGACAGGGAAATACATGAAACTTGAAGGCTCTCGCATCCTGGTGACCGGCGGCTGCGGTCTGATCGGCTCGACCACAATCGACCTGCTGCTGAAGGAGCACGCGCCGGAAAAGATCGTGATCCTCGACAATTTGGTCCGCGGCAGCCTGCATAACGTCAAGAACGCCCTGCTGGACCCGCGCGTCGAACTCGTCGAAGGCGACATTCGCGACGTGAAGGCTGTCCACAAGGCCACCGATGGCATGGACGCCGTCATCCATATGGCAACCCTGAGGGTCATCGCTTGCGCGGCCGAACCTCGCGAAGCCCTCGGCGTCATGTGCGACGGCAGCTACAACGTCATTGAGGCCGCCCAGGCAAAGGGCGTGAAGAAAATCTGCGCGGCGTCCTCGGCCTCGATCTACGGCCTGGCCGACCACTTCCCGACCGAAGAGAGCCACCATCCGTACAACAACCGCACCTGGTACGGCGCCAGCAAGGTCATGCTGGAAGGCCTATTGCGCTCGTTCAACGACATGTACGGCCTGCCCTACGTGGCCCTGCGCTATTTCAACGTGTACGGCCCGCGCATGGACCTCCACGGTAAGTATACCGAAGTTCTGATCCGCTGGATGGACCGTATCACTTCCGGCCAACCGCCATTGATCCTCGGCGACGGGTCCACCACCATGGACTTCGTCTACATCGAGGACGTTGCCCGAGCTAACATTCTGTCCCTGCTGTCGGACGTGGAGGACGATGTGTTCAACGTCGCCAGCGGCGTAGAGACCAGCCTGAACGACCTCGCCGGCTCGCTCCTGCGCGTGATGGGCTCCAACCTCAAGCCGGAGTGCGGGCCCGAGCGCAAGGTGAACCCCGTCTCACGGCGCCTGGCTGACACGTCCAAGGCAGAGAAGATGTTGGGCTTCAAGGCAGCCATCGACCTCGACGAAGGCCTCACCCGCCTGGTCGAATGGTGGTGCGCCAATCGGGAGCAGATGTTCTCGGGCGGCGGGGACGAAGTGCTTACGGCGGCATTCGCAGCGAAGGTCGAGCGGCCTTCGACGCTGCCACGATAGCTAGGCATCGTGATTGACGACCCCCAAAACCGAAGTATGCGTCGGGCGGCAATTTTTCAGGCTGGGACGTTCGCGGGGCGAAGGCATGCATTGGCTGGAAACCTGCGGCGGGAGCCGTCGCGAAACAATCGTGGTAGTGCTGCGGAGGGAAGCTCGCTCCGGAAATATTACTTACGGCTATGCTCTGCTGCGCTTTCACGGTGACAATCGAGCCTCCGGCAACGACAGGACAAGAACGATAATTCATCGAGCCGAATATGAGGGCTTCGGGATGCGGGTCATGGGAGCGCTGGCGCCTCTTGTCGCCACTAGGCGCCGCGCTCAAATCAGTGGCTAAACTAGGGTCCAGACGCTGATAGCCGGGTCCGCCGATCAAGGGTGACACAGGATTTTGGTCGACCAGCTCGCCAGTAGGTGGTTTGGAAACAGCGCGTTGCAAGCGCGCTATCTCGCCAAGCCCCCTATCGGCTTGGTCATGCTCGCCGGCACGATCAGGAACAATTTTCCTGCAGCCGAGCCAAGCGCCGCCCGTCGGTCGGTCGATGGCGATCACTAGTTTTCCGCGACGCGACTCGAAGGTACGAAATTTCCGCTTCGCCGCGCAAACCGGACTGTGATTTTCCCGACGATCTGATCCCGATCGGCTCAAAAACCTTCATGTGCGCGGCGCGCATCTGCTGGGGTGATTTGCGAAATCGGAGCCGTGGATATCAGCTTTACTGAAGCGCTGAAACGATCTCACTGTTTGTGGCCGATTCGAGAGCATCCGGCGCAAGTATACCTTGAGCGCGAGCAAAGGCTTCGAACGCAACGCGTGCCACTTCCACGTCGGCGGTGCCGACAAGGGCGGACCGACATACTATCGATGAAACTGCATGAGCCGATGTGCGAGCGCCCGACCAGTCGTCCAGCACCTGACAGGCTTCCGCCACAGACGATATCTCGCATGGAAAGCCAAGCCCGACAAACACATGAACTGGATGGGAAAAGGATCTGACCTTCATCGCTTACCCTGTTGTCGTTGGCCTTCGTGGTAAGACACGTTCTGGCTAGCGTCCGTCAGCGGTGGCCGGCTGCATGGAAAGGCTATTTGGAAGGCCGGCAGTCGCGCCTGAGGACCATCGCTGACATCATGCTTCACCTTAAACCCACGCTTCAAGTCGGCCGTTTGGCTGTCTTAGACAACCGAACGAGGGCGGCTCTCCGACCGGTTCGCTACCCTATGAGGACCAAGCCATCGGGTAGAAGCGCAGTGGTCCTACGGCAACACCAAGGGATTTGTAGACTTCGCTTGGGATCCAATGCGTTATGGGTAGCGCTCGTTCCCACATTGTGGCGTCGGCCAACCGCTTGTATGCAAGATGATGATCTCGATTTCCCGCTTTGCGCTATCGTTCTGTTCGCGGCGATTACCTTTGCCACTCTGTCGCCTATCCAGATGCGGCCACATTTGGGAGAGGCGAACCTGGAACGTGCCTTGGCCTACGTCCTGTTCGGATTTGTCCTGGGCTTTGGCTTCCCGATACGGCTCGCCCGAACAATGTTGGTTGTCTGCACCACCGCCGGCATATTGGAGTTGCTTCAACTGATTGATCCAGGCCGGCATGCTCGTTTCAGGGATGCCTTGGTGAAAGCGGCGGCCGGTCTTGTTGGCATTGCCTTTGTACGATTGCTGCAGCGGGACATGATCGGAACGGCTTTGAGCCTGACGATGGCCGCTGTGGCGCTCTTGGCCCTTCTGCTGCCGGCGGTCGCTTGACCTCGCCTGCTCCTGGCTTCGTCCTAAGGGATGTGTAACAGAAACATTAGCAAGCGCGTATATTCATCGCTAGCCGTCGCCGCCCAACGAGCCCCGTCGGTTAGGCCCGGCTTACACTGGCGTCCCCCGTCCGTTGAGCCTGTAGTCCAGTCGAAACGAGATTGCGCCGCTAGGCATGACGCGAACATACATGCCGTCCCGGTCCGCAATTTTGTACATTTTCTCTCTTGGTTTCAGAGCCTTAAGGGCGGCATCTGTCAACATTCCAATTGCCTCCTGAAAAAGTACCGTCAGTACAGTTTCGGGCCTCGTGGCAGGAACTCTCCTTTATTCTCAATGCGTTACAGGCAAAAAAGTACCGTCACGAGCCTCATGGGGACAGACGGTACTTTGGAAAATCCGAGCGAGCAATACACGGAAGGGCCGTCAAGCGGTCCGCCACCGCGAATCTCTGCGCACCGATTGTCGCCGATTGACGCCGAACGGATTTATTTTTGTTTTCAGTACGTTACATCGCATGTTAGAGTATTTCCGGCGGCGTTGGAGTGGGTTTGAATCATTCCCACTCGATCGTGCCGGGCGGCTTCGACGTCACGTCGTAGACGACGCGGTTGATGCCCTTGACCTCGTTGATGATGCGGGTGGCGGCCGCGCCCAGGAAGTTCATGTCGTAGTGGTAGAAATCGGCCGTCATGCCGTCGACCGAGGTCACGGCGCGTAGCGCGCAGACGAATTCATAGGTGCGGCCGTCGCCCATCACGCCCACCGTCTGCACCGGCAGCAGCACCGCGAAGGCCTGCCAGATGGCGTCGTAGAGGCCGGCCTTGCGGATCTCGTCGAGGTAAATGGCGTCGGCCTCGCGCAGGATTTCCAGCTTCTCGCGGGTGATGCCGCCCGGGCAGCGGATGGCAAGGCCCGGGCCTGGGAAGGGATGGCGGCCGATGAAGCTTTCGGGCAGGCCGAGCTCCTTGCCGAGCGCCCTCACCTCGTCCTTGAACAGTTCGCGCAGCGGCTCGACCAGCTTCATGTTCATGCGCTCGGGCAGGCCGCCGACATTGTGGTGCGACTTGATCGTCACCGACGGGCCGCCGGAGAAGGAGACGCTTTCGATGACGTCGGGATAGAGCGTGCCCTGCGCCAGGAAATCGGCGCCGCCGAGCTTCTTCGCCTCATCCTCGAACACTTCGATGAACAGGCGGCCGATGGTCTTACGCTTCTTCTCGGGATCGGCCTCGCCTTCCAGCGCCGAGATGAAGCGATCGGAGGCGTCGACCAGGATCAGCGGCAGATTGTAGTGCTGGCGGAACATCTCCACCACGCCTTTGGCCTCGTCCTTGCGCATCAGGCCATGGTCGACGAGGATGCAGGTCAGCTGGTCGCCTATCGCTTCATGGATCAGCAGCGCTGCGACGGAGGAGTCCACGCCGCCCGAGAGCGCGCAGATGACCTTGCCCTTGCCGACCTGCTTGCGGATCGTTTCGACGGCGTGCTCGCGGTAGGCGCGCATCGTCCAGTCGCCCTCGATGCCGGCGATGTTGTGGACGAAGTTTCTCAAGAGCCTGGCGCCGTCCGGCGTATGCACCACTTCCGGATGGAACATGATGCCGTACATCTTACGCTCGATGTCGCCGAAGATGGCGAAGGGCGAACTTTCCGACTTGCCGAGCACCTTGAAGCCCGGCGGCAGTTCGATGACACGGTCGCCATGGCTCATCCACACCTGGTGGCGCTGGCCGGGCGCCCACAGTCCTTCGAACAGCGGGCTCTCCTTCTCGATCTCGACGAAGGCGCGGCCGAACTCGCGATGGTTGGAGCTTTCGGCGACGCCGCCCATCTGCACGCAGAGCGCCATCTGGCCGTAGCAGATGCCGAGCACCGGCACGCCGGCGTCGAAGACGATCTGCGGCGCGCGCGGGCTGCCTATGTCGGTGGTCGAGGCCGGGCCGCCCGACAGGATCACCGCTTTGGGGTTGATGCGCTTGAAGGCGGCTTCGGCCGATTGGAACGGCACGATCTCGGAAAAGACGCCGCTCTCGCGGATGCGGCGGGCGATGAGCTGCGTGAACTGGCTGCCGAAATCGATGATCAGGACAGTGTCGGGCAGAACGGCGCTGGGATGATTGGCTGTCGTCATGGCGAGCCTTTAGAGAAAGAAACGAGTCGGCGCAATGGGTCGCGAGGTCGCGCCGCTCACTTCGATTCCGAGGTTTCGTCCCGAGGACGGGCGGCCGTTTGCGGCTCGTCGCCCTGCCCTGCGTCGAGTGCGCGCAAGGCGTCCATAAGCGCCGCGAACCGCCGTTCGCCGATACGGACGATGTAACCGCGCTCGATCTCAAGCTTGATGCGGTCGCCGTCGCGCAAGGCATCCAGACCCTTTGACGTATAGCGCACGAGCTTGCCGCGCCCGTCCCGCGGGTCGGGAAGCCGCTCGATCACGCCTTCCGCCTCAAGTCCGTCGAGCAATTGCTGAACCGCCTGCTTGGAGGTGGCCGCGCGCTCGATCAATGCCGACTGACGCGTGCCGTTGCGAGGGATGTGGCCGAGCAGCCCGGCGCGCGCCTCGCTGAACCAGGCGTGGCCGGCTGCCCGCATGGCGGCGGCAAATTCCGCCTGCCAGGCACGGCTCGCCTGCCACAGCCGCCAACCGACGTGATCGGGCAACGCGACGGATTTTTCGTCAAGCTTCTTGACCATTTAATCCAAGCTCCATATAGTCAAGATACTTGACTACACCCATGCCGTCGAGGCTCTTTCGAAACGCGAACCATGGACAGGGACAATGACGATACTGAACAGGGACACGCTGGCCATTATCATGGTCGGAACCACGCATGTCATCGACATGGGCGGCAAGAACGCCTTCATCCACTATGAAGCTGACGACCGGGCGCACATGCTCTTGCCGGACGGCACACGCTTTCACGGGACCTGGACGCTGCTGGAAGACGGCTACAAGGTCGAATGGAAGGATGGCCCGACCGGCGCGTGGAAACTCGATCACACACCGGGAGCAATCGACTACATCGACGCGACAGGCGCCTCTCGTGGGCGCATTTCGCGCATCGATTTCGGCGATCCGCAGCGCCTGGCTGCTTGATCCGATCGGCGGTCAGCCACCAAGCAGGCCGCCGGCGATCGCCTGCTCCAGCGAGCCGATAGCCGCGGCGAGCTTCTCGTCGATGACGTGCAGATATTCGGTCCAGTCGTTGACGTGCCTGAGATCGGCCGCGCCGTCGGAAATGCCGCGGAGCCCGATCAGCGGCACGCCGAACAGTTGGCAGGCGCGCAGGCAGGCGAAGGTCTCCATGTCGACCATGTCGGCATCGATGGCGTCATAGGCGGTGCCGGAAATGATCGCGCCGCCGGTCGAGAGCGCAGCCGTCTTGATGCCCGGGATGACGAAAGGCAGCGGCACCGTCACCGGCAGGTCGAGGAACGGCGTCGCGCCCTTCTCGAAGCCGAGCGGCGAAGCATCCATGTCGCGATAGCTCACCGACACGGCCTGGTAGATCTCGGCCTGTTCCAGCTTGCGGCTGCCGGCCGATCCCAGCGAAACAATGAGGTCTGGAAGCGCCCCCTCGGCCTTCAACGCCGCAAGCTCGGCGCCCAGCCTGACACCCGCTTCGACCGGACCGACGCCGGTCATCAGCGGCGTGAACAGGTTTTTCAAGTGCGGGCCGTATTCAGCCTCGACCGCCATGACGAAGAGGACGGACTTGCCTGCGATCCGAACCGCATTGTTCATCGGATCACCCCTCGATCCCATCGCGGCCGACCACCGTCATCATGGTGCCGGTCATGGTGGCGATCAGCTTCGCCTCGCCATCGGCGGCGAAGGCGTAGGCCTGCCCGTCGGCGACGATGATGGTGCGGCCGGGCTTGGTCACCGAGCCGCGGAACAGGAAGCGCTCGCCCCGGCCCGGCGCGAGCAGGTTGACCTTGAACTCGATGGTCAGCACGCTGGAATTCTGCGGCATCAGCGAAAAGGCGGCATAGCCGCAGGCGGAGTCCAACGCGGTCGAGATGACGCCGGCATGCAGGAAGCCGTGCTGCTGGGTGAGAGAGGCGGCATAAGGCATCTCGATCTCGATGATGCCGGGCGTCACCAAGGTCAGTTCTGCGCCGATGGTGGCCATGGCTTTTTGCCGGGCAAAAGAGGTCCTGACGCGTTCCTCGAAGTCGGGAGCGGGTACGATCTTGGCTGCTGCCATGGCACTTCGCCTCATATTTGCTGGCGAAGCTTATTGCAGAGCCCGGCAAGACAGGCAATCTTTTATGTTGCAGCGCAGCAAAAGACCGACTGTCCTCAAGCGACCCTGCGCAAGGCATGAAAGTAGAAACCGTCGGTGCCGCTCAGCGACGGGGACAGCGAGATGCCGCCGCCCTCGCCGACACGTACAGCCGCCTGATGGTCGGGGAATCGGCCATCCCAGAGCTGGCGATGGTCGACCGGCGCAAAGCCTTGATGGCGCTCGCGGAAAGCCGCGACCTGCTCGCCGTTTTCGGCGTCGAACACCGAACAGGTGATGTAGACCAGCAAGCCACCGGGTTTGACGAAGGCCTGGGCCGTGTCGAGGATCGCCTGCTGCTCGCCCTTTCGGGCATCGAGCTGCCTTTCGGTCAGCCGCCATTTGGCGTCGGGCCGTCGCCGCCACGTGCCGCTCCCGGTGCAGGGCGCGTCGATCAGCACGATATCCATGTGGTTGGTGAGCGGCGCAAGCTCCGCGGGCTTGCTGACGACCTGGACGTTGCGGTTGTGCGAGCGGCGGATGCGCTCGAAGATCGGCGCCAGCCGCACCTTCTCCGCGTCATGGGCGAAGAGCTGGCCGCGATTGTCCATCTCGGCCGACAGCGCCAGCGTCTTGCCGCCGGCGCCGGCGCAATAGTCGAGCACCTGCATGCCGGGCTCGGCACCGGCAAGGGCAGCGGCAAGCTGCGAGCCCTCGTCCTGCACCTCGAACCAGCCTTTCTGGAAGGCGGGCTCCGCCTGCACGTTCGGGTGCCTGCCGTCGCCGTCGATCGGCGGGATGCGGATGCCGTGCGGCGCGATCGCTGCAGGCGCGGCACCCGTGCCCTGGAGTTCGGCCAGCACCTTGGCGCGATCCGCCTGGAGCGTGTTGACCCTGAGATCCAGCGGCGGACGCTGGGCGAGCGCCGCGCCTTCCTCGACCCAGGCGCCGCCATAGGCTTGCTCGAGCAAGGGCGCGCACCAGTCCGGGACATCCGCCCGCACAGCATCGGGGGCCTCGCCAAGCCGGCGCTCGGCCGCCGCCTTCAACTCGCCCGCGCTGAGCAGTGGCGGCGCGAATTTGTCGCCGTCCAGCGCATTGTTCAGCGAGTGCGCCGTCTGGCCCCATTCCAACAGCAGCGCGCCGAAGCCGATGGCGCGCGGGGTTTCCTCGCCGAACAGCCAGCCGGCCGAGCGTTTGCGGCGCAGCGCGTCATAGACGATGTTGCCGATCGCCGCGCGATCGCCGCCGCCGGCAAAGCGATGCGACAGACCCCAATCGCGCAAGGCGTCGGCCACCTGCCGGTGACGCCGGCCGATGTCTTCCAGAACTTCTATGGCCGCTGCCAGCCTTCCGCCCAATCGCATCCCGTTTTCCGTCTACACCACAAAATCGGCTCCAGCCCGCTCTTAAAGCGTTTCAGGCCTGGATTGAAAGAGTTCTGTTCGCGCTGGCTGTGAAACCACGTTTTCAAAACCGGGCGATTTCGCCGAACGGTTTTTCCATCGCGAGCGACGCAGCCAGAAAATAGGAACAATCGACCAGAATATGAAAGGTCTCTAATGTCTTTGACTGGCATGCACAAGCAAGCCTGCCGGCTTAACCTCTCGGCTTTCCAAGTGTTGTCCGCCGGAATACTCTTCCGGCAGTGATTCGCGGCGCGCAAAAGCGTGGTCTGGCGGATCCTATGAGGAGAGGGCAATGAAGACTTATCTGGCGGAAGTTCTCGGCACGTTTTTGTTGGTGTTCATCGGCACGGCCTCCGTGGTCACGGGCGGTTTCGGCGGCGCGCTGCCGCTCGGACAGGAAGGCATCGGCCTGGCGTTCGGCATCGGCCTGATCGCCGCGGCCTATGCGATCGGCCCGATCTCGGGCGCGCATCTCAACCCGGCGGTGACGCTCGGCGTGTTCCTGGCGGGGCGGATGCCGGCCAAGGATGTCGTCCCCTACTGGATCGCACAGGTCATCGGCGCCATCATCGCCTCGCTGGCGCTGTGGATCATCGTATCCGGCCAGGCCGGGGGTCATACCGGGGGCTTCGGCGCCAATGGCTGGGACGAAACGAAATGGGGCATGAGCTCGGCCTTCCTGTGGGAGCTGATCGGCACCTTCACCTTCGTCACCGTGATTCTCGGCGTCACCAACGCCAAGCACACCACCGCCTTTGCCGGCCTGGTCATCGGCCTCACGCTGGCGGGCATCCACTTCGCCATGATCCCGGTGACCGGAACCTCGGTCAATCCGGCGCGCTCGATCGGCCCGGCGCTGTTTTCAGGGGGTGCCGCGCTCAGCCAGCTCTGGCTGTTCATCGTCGCGCCGCTGATCGGCGGAGCGATTGCCGGTATCGTCGCCAAGGCCGGCATCTTCGAAAAAGACTGACCGCAGTTCGGCAAAAAGTAAAAAGGCGCGGGCATGACCCGCGCCTTTTCATTTGGAGGATACGACCTTACTTCGCGATGTCGAAGCGGTCGGCGTTCATCACCTTCGTCCATGCCTTGACGAAGTCCTTGACGAACTTCGCCTTGGCATCGCCTGAACCATAAACCTCGGAGAGCGCGCGCAATTGCGCGTGCGAGCCGAAGATCAGGTCGGCGCGGGTGCCGGTCCATTTCACCTGCTTGGTCTTGCGGTCGCGCGCCTCGTAGACTTCTTGCGAGCCGGGCTCGGAGCCGGCCGCCGGATCCCAGATCGCCGCCATCGAGAGCAGGTTGACGAAGAAGTCGTTGGTGAGCTGGCCCGGCCTGTCGGTGAAGACGCCGTGCTTCGAGCCGCCGGCATTGGCGCCGAGCACGCGCAGGCCGCCGACCAGCACGGCCAGTTCCGGCGCGGTCAGCGTCAGCAGCTGGGCCCGGTCGACCAGCATCGCTTCGACCGACATCGGCAACCTGCCGCGGGCATAGTTGCGGAAGCCGTCGACTTTCGGTTCCAGCGCAGCGAAGGAATCGACATCCGTCTGCTCCTGCGAGGCATCCATGCGGCCAGGCGTGAAGGGCACCTTGACCTCATTGCCGCCGTCCTTCGCCGCCTTCTCCACCGCGGCGGCGCCGCCAAGCACGATGAGGTCGGCGAGCGAGACCTTCTTGCCGCCGGCCTGGGCCGCGTTGAACTCCTTCTGGATCGCTTCCAGCTTGCCGAGCACCTTGGCGAGCTGAGCCGGCTGGTTGACCTCCCAATCCTTCTGGGGGCTGAGCCGGATACGGCCGCCATTGGCGCCGCCGCGCTTGTCCGAGCCGCGGAAGGTCGAGGCCGAAGCCCAGGCGGTCGACACCAGCTCCGAGACCGAGAGGCCGGAGGCGAGTATCTTCGCCTTGAGCGAAGCGATGTCGGCCTCGCTCACCAGCTCATGGTCGATGGCCGGGATCGGATCCTGCCAGATCAGCTCTTCCTTCGGCACGAGCGGGCCGAGATAGCGGACAGCCGGGCCCATGTCGCGGTGGGTGAGCTTGAACCAGGCGCGGGCGAAGGCGTCCGCGAACTGTTCAGGATGCTGGTGGAAGCGGCGCGAGATTTTCTCGTAGGCCGGATCGAAACGCAGCGCGAGGTCGGTGGTGAGCATGGCCGGCGCGTGGCGCTTCGAAGAGTTGTGCGCGTCCGGAACCGTGCCGGCGCCGGCGCCGGCCTTCGGCGTCCATTGATGCGCGCCTGCCGGGCTCTTCGTCAGCTCCCATTCGTAATTGAACAGGTTGTCGAAGAAATTGTTGCTCCATTTGGTCGGCGTCGTCGTCCAGGTCACTTCAAGGCCCGAGGTGATGGCGTCGCCGGCGATGCCGGACGCATATTTGCTCGACCAGCCGAGGCCCTGCGCCTCGATGCCGGCGCCTTCCGGCTCGGCGCCCACCAGCGAGGCATCGCCCGCGCCGTGCGTCTTGCCGAAAGTGTGGCCGCCGGCGATCAGCGCCACAGTCTCCTCGTCATTCATCGCCATGCGGGCGAAGGTCTCGCGGATGTCGCGCGCGGCGGCGATCGGGTCCGGCTTGCCGTTCGGGCCTTCCGGGTTGACGTAGATGAGGCCCATCTGCACGGCGCCGAGGTGGCCGCTCAGCTCGCGATCGCCCGAATAGCGCTCATCGCCAAGCCACTTGCTTTCGGAGCCCCAATCCACGTCCTGCTCCGGCTCCCACACATCGGCGCGGCCGCCGGCGAAGCCGAAGGTCTTGAAGCCCATCGATTCCAGCGCGACGTTGCCGGTGAGGATCAGAAGGTCGGCCCAGGAAATCCTGCGGCCGTATTTCTGCTTGACCGGCCACAACAGCCGGCGCGCCTTGTCTAGATTGGCATTGTCCGGCCAGCTGTTCAGCGGTGCGAAGCGCTGCTGACCGGCACCGGCGCCGCCGCGGCCGTCGCCGATGCGATAGGTGCCGGCGCTGTGCCAGGCCATGCGGATGAAGAGCGGCCCGTAGTGGCCGAAGTCGGCCGGCCACCAATCCTGCGAATCCGTCATCACCTTGTGCAGGTCCTTGACCACCGCATCGAGGTCGAGACTGGCGAACTCCTTGGCGTAGTTGAAATCTTCGCCCATCGGGTCCGACAGGTTCGACTGCTGATGCAGGACCGCAAGGTCGAGCTGGTTCGGCCACCAGTCACGGTTGGTCCGTCCGGCGGATCCATGCGCCACCGGGCATTTGCCAGCGCTGTTGTCGTCGGTTTTGGCGTCCATCTTAGTCTCCGATTCTGCCGAGGTTTTTTGCCGAAGTTGAATTTTGCCGAGGTTGATTTTCCCAGGATTTTCGGGGCCGGCCGCCGGCCGCGCCAACCTGGAATGATTCCAGACTAGGCTGCCCAACCGATAAAGACAAATTGCCTTTCCTGTTTCATTTGATAGGATTTTCTTATGATTGGCCTCACAGTCCGGCAGATGCAATATTTCGACGCGCTGGCGCAGACGCTGCATTTCGGCCGCGCCGCGAAGCTCGCCGGCGTCAGCCAGCCGGCCCTATCCGCGCAGATCGCCGAGATGGAAGAGCGGCTGAACTGCCCGTTGTTCGAGCGCGGCGGCAAGACGGTGCGCATGACCGACGAGGCGCTTACCCTGCAGCCGCGTATCGAGCGCATTCTGGCCGACATACGTGACGTCGAGACGACTGCCCGGCGCGGCCGCCCGACCATGGAGGGGCGCTTCCGGCTGGGCATCATCCCGACCGTCGCGCCCTACCTCCTGCCGCATGTGCTGCCGGAACTGAAAAAGCACTACCCTTCCCTCCAGCTCGAGCTGCGCGAGGCGGTGACCGCGTCCCTGGTCGAGGACGCGACGTCAGGCCGGCTCGACGCCTTCATCGCTGCCTTGCCGCTCGACCAGCCGGCGATCGTCACCGAAGGGCTTTTTCCCGACCGCTTCTTCCTCGCCGTTCCCGCCGGCGATCCGGCCTTCGCCTCGCCGCCGGTCCCGCCGGAAAGCCCGGCGCTGGAGCGGCTGATGCTGCTGGAGGAAGGCCATTGCCTGCGCGAGCAAGCCCTGGCCGTCTGCGGCAATGTGCGGCCGGTAGCGATGGCAAGCTATGGCGCGACCAGCCTCACCACGCTTTTGCAGATGGTGGCGCATGGGCTGGGTGTGACACTGGTTCCGGAAATGGCGGCAAGTGCCGCCGGCGTCATGCCGGACCTGAAGATCGTGCCGTTCCAGGAGCCGATGCCGCAGCGCATGATCTGCATGGCCTGGCGGAAGAACAAGGTGCGGCAGGACGAGTGCGTGGAACTGGCGCGGATCATTCGAGGATTGGATCAGGCGGTGCTGGCGGCGTGAAGCGCCTTTCGAGGCGGCTCTGCGCCTGATGGCCGGCCCGCAACAATTTCACGGCACGAAGATCAGAAACACATAGGTAAAAAACACCACAATATGGACCATTCCCGTCAGGAATGTCGTTCTTTCGGTGCTGAAGCTCACGCTGCATATGAAAAGGGCCAGGGCCAAAAGCACGGCATCGGACGCCGGAAGCCCCAGCGTCAGTCCCCGGCCCGTCAGCAGGCTGGCGGCCGCGACCGCCGGTATCGTCAAACCGATCGTGGCGCAGGCCGAGCCCATCGCGACGTTCAGACTGCGCTGCAGCTCATTCTTGAACGAGGCGCGGATCGCCGAGATGGCTTCCGGCATTAAAACCAGTGCCGCGATCAACGCCCCCACGATGCTGTCGGCCTGGGTCACCTGGTAGGCGGCGAGCGCATCCTCCACACTTGCGGCGACCTGCTCGGCGAGCAGGACAATTCCGATCAACCCACTCAGCAGCAACAGGGCGCTGACGGAAGTGCTTTCGGAGGAACCGGTTCGCATCGGAACGTCGTGCGCCTGTCCCTGGACGAAGTCCTCCCGGTGCCGGACGGTCTGGGCGAACACGAAGCTCGCATAGAGCAGCACCGAAAGGACGCTTACGAAACCAAGCTGAGCCGCCGAAAAAGTGCCGGGATCCGTAGCCCGGGTGTAGGTCGGAAGGATAAGCGTCATCACGGTCAGCGCGATCAGAACCGACAGATAGGCGCTGGTGCCTTGCCGGACGATAGCCTGCTTGCGATAGCGCCAGCCGCCAAGCGTGAGACAGATCCCGACAACGCCGGTGGAGGTGATCATCACCGTCGAGAAGACGGACTCGCGCGCCAGCGTCGGGTTGTTTTCTCCATGCAGCATCATGGAGACGATGATCGACACTTCGATCGCCGTCACCGCGAAAGTCAGCACCAAGGTTCCGTAGGGCTCCCCCACGCGCCGGGCGAGCGCCTCGGCATGGTCGAGCACCACGAAAATGGTGACGAACATGATGACGCTCGACAGCGCTCCAACGAGTATCCTGGCGTTCAGCGCCCCTTCGTCAACCGACAGGCCGCTGGCCCTGACCGCGAGCGCCATCGCCAGCGCGGCCAACGGCATCGTGTAGGAAGTGACCGACCGCCCGTAACCAGTCATCCAAGCCCCCTAGAGCGTTTCACCGTTTCACGGAAACGGCGAACCGCTCTATCTCTTCGTTTTTACGCAATTCCGGATGGAAAACCGCTCACACTTTTCCTGGAATTGCTCTAACGCCACGCGTTTTCGCGAACTTAGCGGAAAAGCGCGTGGGGAGCACCTCTCATTGGACATCCTTGGGGCATCGTTGCCCGCCAAGCGCATCATTCAAAACACGGTTGAGAACCGGGCGCCATTTCTGGCGTCGAATACCTCGATGGCCTCGCGAACCGCCCCACAGAATCTTTCCAGAAGCTCCGGCTCGTTCCCCAGTCGACGGCGCAGCGAGAAGGGCACTTCCAACTGTGCTCCTTTCCCCGTCACGCCTCGGTTGACGATGTTCGAATCCTGGATACCTGGAAACGGATGGTCATCCTTCTTCGTCTGGAAGCCGGTTTCCCGCAGACGCCAGTCTATCTCTGAAACCAGCGCGGCGTCCTTGCCGCCCAGATAGACTGTCGAGGGATCGTCCCGATCCTGACGGCCGTGGATCGTGACGACGGTGGACTTCGTCCGCAGCAGTTCCAGCGCGGTCGCCTCGTCGAAGTTCCTGGACGTTATGTGCAGCTCCCGGTTGCTTTCGGGCATGAGCCCTTCAAAGCAATACATATCGAGATCGCCCCCTGCTATCGTCTCGGTGATCAGGGAGGTGCGCGGCTCGATCTTGCCGCCATGCGGGGTCATGACGATCGCATTGCCGGTTCGCGCTCCACGCCGGACGACTATGCGATAATCTATGTTTTCGATTTTGGCGGCTCTCAGCGCCGCGAAATTTGGAAACTCGTTGTCCATAAATGCCGTTTCAAGCCGTCTTCTGCGCCACCAATCCCAATTCTTCCACCATCGCCTCGCGCATCAGGAATTTCTGCGGCTTGCCGGTCACCGTCATCGGCAGCTCGGTGCGGAAGCGGATATAGCGCGGCACCTTGTAATGCGCGATCTGGCCGGCACAGAAGGCCTTGATCTCCTCGGCGGTGGCGATCTGGCCGGGCTTCAGCACGATCCAGGCGCAGAGCTCCTCGCCATATTTGTCGTCCGGAATGCCGAAGACCTGCACTTCCTTGATCTTGGGATGGCGGTAGAGGAATTCCTCGACCTCGCGCGGATAGACGTTCTCGCCGCCGCGGATGACCATGTCCTTCACCCGGCCGACGATGTTGCAATAGCCCTCGGCGTCGATCGTGGCGAGATCGCCGGTGTGCATCCAACCGTCGGCGTCGATCGCCTCGCGCGTCTTGTCGGCGTCGTCCCAATAGCCCTTCATCACCGAATAGCCGCGCGTGCAGAGCTCGCCAGGCTCGCCGACGGCGACGATGGCGCCGTCGGCGCCAACCGCCTTGACCTCGACATGCGGGTGGATGCGGCCGACGGTGGAGACGCGTTTTTCCAGCGGATCGTCGACGCTGCTCTGAAAGGAGACGGGACTGGTCTCCGTCATGCCATAGGCGATGGTCACCTGCGACATGTGCATGAGCGACACCACCTTCTTCATCACCTCGATCGGGCATGGCGAGCCGGCCATGATGCCGGTGCGCAGGCTGGAGAGGTCGAAGCTGGAAAAATCCGCATGGTCGAGCATGGCGACGAACATGGTCGGCACGCCATAGAGCCCGGTGCAGCGCTCCTGCGCGACCGCTTTCAGCGTCGCGCCGGCATCGAAGCCTTCGCCCGGGAAAACCATGGTCGCGCCCTTGGAGACGCAGCCCATCGTGCCCATCGACATGCCGAAGCAGTGGTAGAGCGGCACCGGGATGCAGAGCCGGTCGTCAGCGGTGAGCCTGATCGCCGACGTGACGAAATTGCCGTTGTTGACGATGTTGGAATGCGTCAGCGTCGCGCCCTTCGGCGCGCCGGTCGTGCCTGAAGTGAACTGGATGTTGATGGCTTCGCCCGGCTTCAGGCCTTCGGAGATGCGGTCGAGGCTGTCATGCTCGTCGCGGCCGGCCATGGCGAGCACGTCACCTAAATTGAACATGCCGGGCGAGTTGTCGTCGCCCATACGGATGACGATCTTCAGCGAAGGCAGCTTTTTTGCCTTGAGCTTGCCGGGCTCCGCCTTGGCGATCTCCGGCGCCAACGTCTCGATCATGCCGAGATAGTCGGAGGTCTTGAACTGGGCTGCCGTGACCAGCGCCTTGCAGCCCACTTTGTTCAGCGCGTATTCCAACTCGGTCAGCCGGTAGGCCGGGTTGATGTTGACGAGGATCAGGCCGATGCGCGCGGTGGCGAACTGCGTCACCAGCCATTCCCAGCGGTTCGGCGACCAGATGCCGACGCGGTCGCCTTTTTCGAGCCCAAGCGCCAGGAAACCGGCGGCCAAGGCGTCGACCGCGTCCGACAGCTCGCTCCAGGTGAAGCGCTTGTCCTGACCGACGAAAACGGCGGCGTCGAGCGTGGCGTATCTGCTCACCGTGTCGGAAAAAAGTTCGGGAATGGTCTTGTCGAGCAGGGGCACCGAGCGGTCGCCCGATACATGCGCCTTGCCGCCCAGCGGAGCGATGAAGGTGCCGCTGGCGCCGCGCCGGCGCAGATTGGTGGCGTTCATGAGCTCGTCGAGTTTGATCGCCATCGCCGTTTCCTCCCGGGATGATTGAGCCTATCAGCCTGCAAAGGCGGTGGAAACCCGCCGAAGGTACTGCCCCTCACCAGCCTCCACTTCGCTCGGCAGACCTCTCCCCGGTGGGGAGGAGATTGTCGGCGTCGGCGCCAACCTCTTCTCCCCACCGGGGAGAGGTGGCCGCGCAGCGGTCGGATGAGGGGCAGCGCCGACGCTATCCCGTAATTGCTGACATCTTCGCGGCAATGTCGCGCAACTGCGCCTCATCGGCGGCATCTCGAGACTTTTTCGACGCTACCAGACAGGCCTGCGACTTCAGGATCGTACCGTCGCCCAGCACCTTGAGGTGGTTGGCGCGCAGCGTCGAGCCGGTGGTGGTGATGTCGACGATGACATCCGCCAGGCCGGCAGCCGGGGCGCCTTCGGTGGCGCCGAGGCTTTCGACGATGCGGTAGACCTGGATGCCATGCTTGAGCGAGAAGAACTGCTGCGTCAGCCGCCAGTATTTGGTGGCGATCCTGAGCCGGCGACCGTGGCGCTGGCGGAAATCGGCGGCGACGTCGTCAAGATCGGTCATATTGTCGACATCGAGCCAGATGTCGGGCACGGCGACCACGACATCGGCATGGCCGAAGCCGAGACGGGCGACGATCTCGGCGCGCGCTTCCCAGTCGGCGAGGTTCTCGCGCAAAAGGTCCTCGCCGGTGATGCCGAGATCGACCGCGCCCTGGCCGATCTCGCCGGCGATCTCGGACGCGGACAGAAAGGCCACCTCGACATTGTCGAGACCGCCGATACGGGCACGGTATTTGCGGTCGTCCTCAGGCAGCGTGACCGCCAGGCCGGCCTTGGCCAGCACGTCGAGCGACTGTTCCTTGAGACGGCCTTTCGAGGGGATCGCCAGCGTGATCATTGCGCGGCCTCCCGCAGGGCTTCGATGCGGTCGAGCCAGACCGAGAAGCCGACGCCTGGGATCGGCTTCTTCGCGCCAAGCAGCGTCAGCAGCCGATCGTAACGGCCGCCGCCGACCAGCGGGCGGTCGCCGTCGCCGGCGGCAATCTCGAAGACGAGGCCGGTGTAGTAATCGAGCGGGCGGCCGAAGGCGGCGTCGTAGCGGATCTGCGCCGAGGACAGGCCGTGCGCCTCGATCGCCCTGGCGCGGGCGGCGAAGTTCTCCAGCGCGGGTCCCAGCGACAGGCCGGCATCGGCGGCGAATTTTTCCAGCGCCGCGGTCGCGCTGTCGAGCGCGACGTCGATCTCGAGAAAACCCTTGAGCGCCGAAAAGGCGTCATCGGACAGCCGGACGCTGCGCAGTTGCGCTTTCTCGATCAGCCGGCGCGCAATGTCGGCCGGAGCACGGCCGGACGATGCCGACAGCCCCGCCTCCTCCATGCCTTCGGCAATATGCGCGGCAAGGCCTTCCGCATCGCCGTCGAGCGCCAGCAAGGCGACGGGGCCGGAGAGCTGGCTGTTGCGCGGCGGGTTGGCGAGGTCGGCAAGGGCTGCCTCCAGCATCGGCGCCGAGCCGAAGGCGCGCGCGAGCCGCATGCGCCAGCCGCGCGGCAGACCAAGGGCTGCCAGCACGGCCTCGAACAGGGTCTGGTCGCCGAGCGTGACGGCAAGCGTCTTGCCGGGCAGCACCAGCGACAGCAGCGCATGCGCATCAGCCAGCGAGCGGGCGTCGGCAGCGGCCGTGTCGCGGTCGCCCAGATCCTCGATGCCGGCCTGGAAGAACTCGTTGCCGCCGTCGCGGCGCTGGCGGAACACCTCGCCCAGATAAGAATAGCGGCGCGGCGTGCCGGCCTGGCTGGCGATGTGGTCGAGGCAGACCGGAATGGTGAATTCGGGCCGCAGGCACAGCGCCTTGCCGGTCTCGCTTTCGGTCAGGAAGATGCGGCGGCGCAGATCCTCGCCCGCCATATCGAGGAACGGATCGGCCGGCTGCAGCACGGCGACTTCGACCGCGTGGGTGTCGCGGGTGGCGAAGAGTTTGACGATGCCGGCGGCGATGGCGGGGCGGGTGGTCATTGATAGATTGGGCGCGAGGCACCCCCCTCTGGCCTGCCGGCCATCTCCCCCGCAAGGGGGAAGATCAGCAGCTTTGGGCTCGGCGCCCATTCTCCAACGCTGGAGATTGGCGAAAGCATGCGCGACATCCAATCTCCCCCCTTGCGGGGGAGATGGCCGGCAGGCCAGAGGGGGGTGTTCAAGCGCCACCTTTCGCGCGATCGGCTGCCTGCGCCGCGAGAATCTTCTTCACCTCGGCAACCAGTTCGCTCTCCGCCACCGTCACCTGCGCCGGCCTTGCGGCGCGCCATTCGGCGTTGTCGGTGATCTCGGCAGACATGCGGGCGCCTTCGATCAGATCCTTGATCTGCACCTCGCCCTTGGCGCGCTCGTCGCCACCCTGGATGATGGCGACCGGGCTGCCGCGGCGGTCGGCGTATTTCAGCTGCGCCTTCATGCCGGCGCCGCCGAGATACATTTCGGAGCGGATGCCGGCGGCGCGCAGGTCGGCGACCATCTTCTGGTAGCGGCCGAGGCTTTCGGTGTCCTTGTCCATGACCAGCACGACGACCGGGGCAATGACATCGGATGTGTCGAGCTTGCCGAGGTTCTTCAGCGCCGTCATCAGCCGGGAAACACCGATGGAGAACCCTGTCGCCGGCACCGATTCGCCGCGGAAGCGCGAGACCAGCCCGTCATAGCGGCCGCCGCCGCCGACCGAGCCGAAGCGCACGATCCGGCCTTCGTCGTTGGGAATCTCGGCCAGAAGCTCGGCCTCGAAGACCGGTCCGGTGTAATATTCAAGGCCGCGCACGACGGAGCGGTCGATGAAAATCCTATCCGCGCCATAACCCGCTGCTTTGACCAGCGCTTCAATCTCACTAAGTTCCGTCACCCCGGCCAGAGCGGTTGCATTGCCGGCATAGGCCTGCTCAAGACTGCCAAGCTTAGCCCTATTCACGCTCATGATGGTCCTGGCGTTCAAATCTCCCGGGAGAACTGCGTTCAGAACGAACTGAACCGACTCTTCGTCAAGCCCCGCGCCTTTGGTAAAATCGCCACTTTCGTCTTTGCGCCCCTGCCCAAGCAGAAGCGCCACGCCTTCCGGCCCAAGCTTGTCCAGCTTGTCGATGGCGCGCAGCACCGTCAGCCGGCGACCCGCGTTCTCGTCGCCACCAAGCCCGATCGCTTCCAGCACGCCGTCCAGCACTTTGCGGTTGTTGACACGGATGACGTACTGGCCGCGCTTGATGCCGAGCGCCTCCATCACGTCGGCCATCATCATCGCCATCTCGGCGTCGGCGGCGACGCCGGGCGTGCCGATCGTGTCGGCGTCGAACTGCATGAACTGGCGGAAACGGCCGGGGCCGGGCTTCTCGTTGCGGAACACCCAGCCGGAGCGATAGCTGCGATAGGGTTTTGGCAGTTTGTCGAAGTTCTCAGCGACGAAACGGGCCGTCGGCGCGGTCAGGTCGTAGCGCAGCGACAGCCACTGGTCGTCGTCGTCCTGGAAGGAAAACACGCCTTCGTTGGGCCGGTCCTGGTCGGGCAGGAACTTGCCCAGCGCATCGGTGTACTCGATCATCGGCTGGTCGACCGGCTCGAAGCCGTACAGCTCATAGACCGAGCGGATGGTCGCCATCATCTTCTCGACGGCGCGGATGTCTTCGGCGCTGCGGTCGGCAAAACCGCGCGGCAGCCGCGCTTTCGTCTTTTCCGATTTGTCGGCCATGGAGGTTTCCAGTCAGTGGTGACTTACTTCGAGCGCGCGTTTCCTAAACGATGCCGGTTAGGCGGGCAAGGGTTGGCGCCTTCCCTTCTCCCATTGCGGGAGAAGGTGGATCGGCGCGCTGCGCCGAGACGGATGAGGGGTGTTCCAGCGGAGTGAGACGCCGGCGTTCCCTGGAACACCCCTCATCCGGCCGCTTCGCGGCCACCTTCTCCCACAAGGGGAAAAGGAAGAACTGAAACAAAACCACACCAAAAACGAAACAATTCCGCCACCGGCGCGGCATGCTGCCGACACAATCGACGACCATAAAGCGCGCCGAAACAAGGGGTTCGGGGCCATGACGACGGCTAACGACATCATCGAGGGCGGCAGATCGGCCAGGCTGCGGCCTGCCGGCGGCGGCGGCGTCAAGCAGGCCCAGCAGCCTGCCGGGCCATTCGACGTTCCGACGCAGACACGTAAGCCGACGGCGCGCGACGCGCTGGTGACCGGCCTGCTGGTGATCTACCCGGCCTTCGCGGCCGTGGCGGCCATCATTGCCGGGCTGTTCCTGACCGGCGCCGGCAGCCTCTGACTTCACTCAACGATCGGGGGATCATCATGCAGCTGCAATTTGCGTGCGCGCTTGCCGGCGCGCTGGCCATTGGCGCGACCGGCGCGGCCAACGCCTGCCAGCCGGGCGATGCCCGTCTTGCCGGCCATTATTACTTGAACGGCGTCATGGAGGTCGGTTCCGAACTGCTGTTGAAGAAAGACGGCAGTTTCGAATTCGCGCTCGCCTATGGCGCCAACGACCAGTACGGCAAGGGCTGCTGGGTGCGGAAAGGCTCGACCGTCGAGGTCATCCCGGCCGGCCGCAGTTCCGCCTCCACGCATCACACGCCCGACGATAGCGGCTTCAGCGGGCTGGTGCTGACGGTGTCCGGTTCCAGCCTGGTCTGGGACATCAACGGCAGCGGCCACAAGGGCCGGTTCGAGAAGTAGCGCCTTCTTCCTTCTCCCCTTGTGGGAGAAGGAAAGAGCGCATCTACTTCGGCCGCTTCAGTTTCTTGCGCTCCTTCTCCACCTCGGCGCGGCAGTAGCAGCCTTCGAGGTGGTCGTTGACCAGGCCCATCGCCTGCATGAAGGCGTAGACCGTGGTCGGGCCGACAAAGCTCCAGCCGCGCTTCTTCAGTTCCTTCGATATCCTGACCGACACCGCCGTCGTCGGATTGGCGCGCAGATGCGCCAGGTCGACGATTTCGGGGCGCTCCTGCGGACCCGGCTCGAACTTCCAGAACCAGGCGGCCAGGGAACCGAACTCGTCGGCCATCTCGCGGGCGCGTTTTGCGTTGTTGATGGTCGAAACGATCTTGCCGCGATGGCGGATGATGCCGGCATTGCCAAGCAGGCGCTCGACATCCGCGTCGGTGAACGACGCCACCTTATCGAAATCGAAGCCGGCGAAGGCCTCGCGGAAATTCTCGCGCTTGCGCAGGATGGTCAGCCACGACAGGCCCGACTGAAAACCTTCCAGGCAGATCTTTTCGAACAGCCGGCGATCATCCGTTACCGGCCGGCCCCATTCATGGTCGTGATAGTGGAGATAGTCCGGCAGGTTGCCGTGCCAGAAGCAGCGCGCCTTGCCGTCGGGGCCGTCGAGAATACCGGCATTTTCAGTCGCCATCGCTCGCAAATCCATTCGTTAATGCGCTTCAGCGCCGTTTTACCGTGGCTTTACCAGATTCCTGAACCGGCCGGTAACCACACCAAAAGGTTTACTGACAAAGCGGCATTTTACGCATTCCGATTCATGTTTTGCTTGCCGCTCCGCGCCAAGGATCGCGAAACCGAGGGCACCCTCTCCGCCCCGGATCAGTTCGATCAAGGTGCGTTCCGATGAAGACAGCGTTTTGTTCCCTGCTAGGTGCCGCGGCGATCCTTGCCGCCGGCGCCACGACCTCCCTTGCCAATGACCGTTACGCCGACCGGCCGCCGGTGATGGTGAGTCCCGACCTTTCGGCGCCCTGGGTGCTGCAGCTTGGCCATGCGCCGGGCATCGTGCGCCCGACCCCGCAGGCAACGCAGCAGCCGCTGCGCCGTCTGTTCCAGGCCCAGCCCGACCGGCAGAGGACGGCGGCCGTCCAGCAGCCGGCCAAGCGCATGGTGATGCGGCCGCAGATCAACCCGGTCTACCTGCCGCAGGAAGTCGCCTATGACGGCCCGGCGAAACCCGGCACCATCGTCATCGACACCCACCAGAATTTCCTCTTCCTGGTCGAGAAGAACGGCAAGGCGCGGCGCTACGGCGTCGGCACCGGCAAGCCGGGCTTCGAATGGTCGGGCACGCACAAGATCACCAACAAGCGGGAGTGGCCGGATTGGCGCCCGCCGGCGGAGATGATCAAGCGCGAGGCGGCCAAGGGCCGCTATCTGCCGACCTACCTGGCCGGCGGCATGGAAAACCCGCTCGGCGCGCGCGCGCTCTATCTCGGCACCACCGAATACCGCATCCACGGCACCAACCAGCCCTGGACGATAGGCGGCGCGGTGTCCTCCGGCTGCATCCGCATGCGCAACGAGGATGTCGTCGACCTTTACGAACGCGTGAATGTCGGAACCACGGTCGAGGTGATTTAGTCGCAGCGAATCAGCCGGTTAGACGGGGCAGCAAATTTAGTCTCAAGCTGTTGCCGCCAAGTCATAGTGCGATCCTGCGGGATGTGCTTAAACCGGTGTCGGAGTTTACGGGGGACGGGCCGTGTGGGGATACGGCCGGTCACGAAAAGGGCAGCGCGGGCAACCGCGCGGCCCTTTTCACTTTGAGCTTCTTTTGATGCATGGCGCGGCAAGTCGCCCCGAAGGCACCAGGTTTCGCTTTCGGGGCTGATTTCCCGGCGATCCTCTGCTATTGCACCGCACAAAATCTCAGTTGTTACGCAATTCCGGACAGAAAGCCGCTCCCGCGCCTGTTCCCGAATTGCTCCAGAAGGCAAAAGGTGCCAGCCATGACCCGGACCGACGACAGCCGCTACCTGAAAGGCGGGCCGGTCGCCCAGCGCATCATCGCCTCGGTGCGCGAGGATGCAGCGATCGCCACGGCCGAAGGCTTTCCGCCGAAGCTGGTCTCGATCACCGTCGGCGATACCGCGGCGGTCGACGTCTATGTGCGCAACCAACGCGCCAAGGCTGCCCTTGCCGGCATCGGCTTCGAGGAGCGGCGCTTCGCCGCCGACATCACCGCCGGTGAACTGGAAGCGGCGATCCACGGCCTCAACGCCGATCCGCGCGTCACCGGCATCATCATCCAGCGGCCGGTGCCGGCGCATATCCCGATCAAGACGCTGCAGGGCGCCGTGCATCCGCTGAAGGACGTCGAAGGCATGCATCCGGCCTCGATCGGCAACATCGTCTACAACCAGCTCGACCTGGCGCCCTGCACGGCGGCGGCTTCGGTCGAACTGCTGAAGGAGACCGGGCTCGAGCTCAAGGGGCTCGAGGTGGTGGTCGTCGGCCATTCCGAGATCGTCGGCAAGCCGATCGCCTTTCTGTTGATGAGCGAAGGCGCGACGGTGACGGTGTGCCACCACATGACGCGCTCGCTGGCTGCCCATGCGCGGCGCGCCGACGCGCTGTTCGTCGCCGTCGGCAAGCCGCGGCTGATCAAGGCGGACATGGTGAAGCCGGGCGCTGCCGTCATCGACATCGGCATCAATTCCGAGGTCGGACCGGACGGCGAAACCCGCATAGTCGGCGACGTCGACACCGACAGCGTCAAGGAAGTGGCATCCTGGATCACGCCGGTGCCCGGCGGCGTCGGCCCGCTCACGGTCGCGATCCTTTTGCGCAACACCATGGTGGCGCTCAACCGCCAGCGCGCGCTCTACCGCGCGACCTATGGCGTGCCGGACCAGCTCGCGGCGGAGTAGGCCGGCACACACCCTCACCCAGCCTCCGCTTCGCTCGGCTGACCTCTCCCCGAGGGGAGACGAGATTGTCGACGCCGGCGCAAACCTCTTCTCCCCACCGGGGAGAAGGTGGCCGCGAAGCGGCCGGATGAGGGGGCGCCGGCGACGAGGATCACTCTGCCGCCACAAGCCCTCGCTCGGAAACACCCTCAGGCTTCGGGCCGCCATAGGCCCAGTCGAGCAGCTTGATCGTGTGCACCACCGGCAGCCTGGCGGCGGACGCGATCTGGGTGATGCAGCCGATATTGCCGGTGGCGACAACCGAGGCGCCTGTCGCCTCGATGTTCTTCACCTTGCGGTCGCGCAGCTTGGCCGAGATGTCGGGCTGCAGGATGTTATAGGTGCCGGCCGAGCCGCAGCACAGATGACCCTCGCGCGGCTCGCGGACGACGAAGCCGGCCTTGGCGAGAAGCTCCTTCGGCTGGCGGGTGATCTTCTGTCCATGCTGCATCGAGCAGGCAGAGTGATAGGCGACGATCGTGCCCGGCTTGCGCGCCGGCTCGGGCAGGCCGAGAGCGGCGAGATACTCGGTGACGTCCTTGGCCAGCGCCGAGACATGCGCGGCCTTTTCGGCATAGGCCGGATCGAGGCGCAGCATGAAGCCGTAATCCTTGATCGTCGTGCCGCAGCCGGAGGCGGTGATGATGATGGCGTCCAACCCGCCCTGGTCAATGGCGCGCGTCCAGGCGTCGACATTCTGCCTTGCCGAGGCAAGTGCCGCCGCCTCGCGGCCCATGTGATGGACGAGCGCGCCGCAGCAGCCCTCGCCTTCCGGCACCACGACCTCGACGCCCAGCCTGGTCAGCAGCGAGATGGTGGTGTCATTGATGGCAGGATCGAGCACCGATTGCGCGCAGCCTGTGAGGATCGCGACGCGGCCACGCTTCGCGCCCTGCCCGGCATGTGTGCCTGGTTTCGCCATTGGCGATGCCGACGGGATCGCGGACGGCGCAAGCTTCAGCATGGCGGCGACCGGCTTCAGCGCCGGCAGCTTCTCGAACAGGCCGATGAACGGCCGGCCAAGCCCGGCGAGCTTCAGCGCGGCGCGGAAGCGACGCGGGTAAGGCAGCACGGCAGCCAGCATGGCGCGCGTCAGCCGGTCGAGCAGCGGGCGCTTGTAGGTCTCCTGGATATGGGCACGGGCGTGGTCGACCAGATGCATGTAGTTCACGCCCGAGGGACAGGTCGTCATGCAGGCCAGGCAGGACAGGCAGCGGTCGATATGGGTGACGATCTCCTTGTCCGCCGGCCGGCCGTTCTCCAACATGTCCTTGATGAGGTAGATGCGGCCGCGCGGCGAATCCAACTCATTGCCGAGAGTGACATAGGTCGGGCAGGTGGCGGTGCAGAAGCCGCAATGCACGCATTTGCGCAGGATCTTTTCCGATTCCGCGACGTGCGGATCGGCGAGTTGCGCGGCTGAGAAATTGGTCTGCATCTCTTTTAAGTCCTACGCCATGCGGCCGGGATTGAGGATGGCCTTCGGATCGAACTCGGCCTTGAGCCGCGCCGACAGCGCCGCCAGATGCGACGGCTGCGGCTCGAAAACCGGCAGCGCCGCGCGATGCGAGGGCGAGACGCGCACCAGCGTCGCGTGACCGCCGCCATGCTTACGGATCAGCCCGCGCAGCAAATCAGCCTCCGGATCGTCCTCGCGCATCGACAGCCAGACCAGCCCACCCTGCCAGTCGTAGAAGGCATCGACCGCAACCTGCATGCGCAGCGCCATCACCATGTGATGCGCCTGCGACGGCGCCATCGACACGCGCCAGACCGGCCGCGCGCCGCCATCGGCGAAAGGCAAACAATCGCGAATGTCGCGCCAGATGGTCTTCGACGCCTCACCGGCGATCTCTTCGAGCGGACCAGCCTTGCCGAGCAGCTTTCGCAGCGCCTCGATACGATAGACGACCGACGGGCCAAAACCCTCGACGCGCAGCAGCGTGGCGGCG
The DNA here is from genome assembly GCF_020165615.1 of Mesorhizobium sp. BH1-1-5. Taxonomy (NCBI): domain Bacteria; kingdom Pseudomonadati; phylum Pseudomonadota; class Alphaproteobacteria; order Hyphomicrobiales; family Phyllobacteriaceae; genus Mesorhizobium; species Mesorhizobium sp. BH1-1-5. Next base: position 968 of record NZ_JAIUIM010000037.1, on the reverse strand, counting down.
TCGCTGCCATGCTTGCCGCCGGCAACCTTAGCGGCAATGCGCTCCGGCAGATGCGCCGCGCTCGATACTTCGGCGCTGGAGCCAAGCGCCAGCGCCATGGCGGCGACCGCGGCATCGTCGAGCAGGCCACGGATGGCCAGGGTCACTTCCGTCTCTGCCGCGGGCAGAACCTTGAAGGTGACGTCGGTCAGCACGGCGAGCGTGCCCCAGCTGTTGGCCATCAGCTTGGAAAGATCATAGCCGGTGACGTTCTTGACGACGCGCCCGCCCGACTTGAAAGCCTCGCCACGACCCGAGATGGCGGCGACGCCAAGGATGTGGTCACGCGCGGCACCCGCCTTGAGACGGCGCGGGCCGGACAGGTTCGTGGCGAGCACGCCACCGATGGTGCCGTTCTTGCTCCCTTGGCCCGGCTCGCCGCTGAGCAGCGGGCCGTAATCCATAGGCTCGAAGGCGAATTGCTGGCCGTTCTCGGTCAGCAATTGCTCGATCTCGACGAGCGGCGTGCCTGCCTTGGCCGACAGCACCAGCTCGGCGGGCTCGTAGAGGGTGACGCCGGTGAGGCGCGAGAGGTCGAGCGTGTGCTCGGTCTGCAGCGGACGGCCGATGCCGCGCTTGGAGCCGTGGCCGAGGAGCTCAAGGGGTGTTTCTTCCGCCGCTGCCCATTGGACGGTGGAGAGGGTTTCGGCGGAAGTGGCGGGAGTGAAGGTGGTCATGGCTTGGCCTGGTTCCTCGCCCTCGCAAGGCCAGGGCAATCGCATACGGCAGCGCTGCCCCCTCTCCGTCCGCTACGCGGGCACCTCTCCCCCATTTCATGGGGGCGAGGAAACGCCAACCGCCGACGTCGCGACCTTGAAAAGTTTGGGTTCCTCGCCCCCGCAAAGCGGGGGAGAGGAACTTTTGTCCCACGTCCCCATCAAAACCTCGGAATATCCGGAAACGCCACCTGTCCCCGATGCACATGCATC
>NZ_JAIUIM010000036.1:0-65730 GCF_020165615.1 Mesorhizobium sp. BH1-1-5 | reverse complement strand
TTCGTCGTTTCATGGAAACGACTAAACGCCCTAGACTTAAACGATGACGGTCTGCTGCAGCCGCTCGGCGATCAGCGTGGCGAGCCGCGCTGCCACCTCGTCCTTGCCCATTTCCGGCCATTCCTCGACGCCGGTCCTGGAGACGATGCGCACCTTGTTGCGGTCGCCGCCCATCACGCCGGATGGACCGATGCCGCTTTCATGCGAGACGTCGTTGGCGACGATGAAGTCGGCGCCCTTTTTCTTGAGCTTGGCCTCGGCATTGGCGATGAGGTCCTGCGTCTCGGCGGCGAAGCCGACAACGAGGCCCGGTCGCCGCGCATGATGGCCGATGCCGGCCAGGATGTCCGGGTTCTCGATCATCTGAAGAGACGGCGGTCCCTCGCCCGCCACCTTCTTGATCTTCTCGCCGGCAGCGTTCGCCGTGCGCCAGTCCGCGACCGCCGCGACGAACACGGCGGCATCCGCCGGCAGCAGGCTCTCGACCGCTTGCTTCATCTGGGCGGCTGTTTCGACATGGGTGGTCGCGACGCCGGCCGGATCGGCGATGGTGACCGGACCGGAGACGAGCCGTACATCGGCGCCGAGCTTCGCAAGTGCGGCCGCGATCGCATGGCCCTGTTTGCCGGAGGAGCGGTTGGCGATGTAGCGCACCGGGTCGATCGGCTCATGCGTCGGCCCGGAGGTGACGATGATCCTGCGGCCGACCAGCGGCTTCGGCTTCTCCTCGAGCATCGCCTCGATCGCGGCGACGATCTCGAGCGGCTCGGCCATGCGGCCCTCGCCTGCTTCGTTGCTTTCGGCCATCTCGCCCCTTCCGGGGCCGACAAAGGCGATGCCGTCCTTCTGCAGCGTTGCCCGGTTACGGCGGGTGGCGGCATGCCCCCACATTTTCGGGTTCATCGCCGGCGCCATCAGCACCTTCTTGTCTGTAGCCAGAAGCACCGTGGAGGCGAGATCGTTGGCATGGCCGCTGGCGAGCTTCGCCATCAGATCGGCGGTGGCCGGCGCGACGACCAGCAGGTCGGCCTCGCGCGACAGCCTGATATGGCCGACATCGTGCTCGTCATTGCGGTCGAACAGCTCGGTGAACACATGGTCCGCCGAAAGCGCGCCGACCGACAGCGTGGTGACGAATTCCTGGGCGGCCGATGTCATCACCACCCGCACCGACGCGCCGCGCTCGCGCAGCCGCCGGATCAGGTCGAGCGCCTTGTAGGCGGCGATGCCGCCGCCGATGATGAGCAGGAGGCGCTTGCCGGAGAGCGTGCCCCTTGGGATTGGCCTAGTGGTAGCGGCAACAACCGGCGTCGCCTGCTCCTTCGAGCCTGCCATCGCGCGCAATGTCTCCTCGATCTGATCGATACGGCCGGCCTGCCCTGCGCGGCCCTCGACCGCGGCCCGGATCATCAGCCGTGCCTGCTCCTCCATCGAGCAGCCATTTTCCGCCGCCAACTGCCGCAGCAGATCCTTCACGTCGTCATCGAGATTGCGGATCGTGATGCTGGCCACGTGATTGCACTCGCTTCAGGATAGTGCCGTCAATGATAGCAATGCAATCAATCAGCGACAAGCCGAATGGCGATCAGAGCAATTTCCACGCGATGTAGATCAGCGTCAGCGCGATCACCCACAGCGCCACGCGGCCGGAGCGGGTGTGGCGCGCTTCGGCCTTGCCGATGGCGCGCGCCGTCGCTTCGTCGAAGCGCAGGCCGTTCTCGGCCATCAGGTCGATCTCGCGCGACAGCCGGTCGGTGCGGGCGGCAAGGTCCGGTGCTTGCCTTGCCAGCGTCAACAATGCCTTGGCGCCGTCGCGCGCGTCGGTGAGCAGCCCGCGCGGCCCGAGATTGCCGGCGATCCAGTCGCCGACCACCGGCTCCGCCGTCTTCCACATGTTGAAGCCAGGATCGAGCGTGCGCGCCACGCCCTCGACGACCACCATGGTCTTCTGCAAGAGGATCAATTCCGGCCGGGTCGCCATGTCGAACAGCTCGGTGACCTCGAACAGAAGCGTCAGCAGCTTCGCCATCGAGATGGTCTCGGCCGACTGGCCATGGATCGGCTCGCCGATGGCGCGGATGGCCTGGGCGAAGGCCGAGACATTGTGCTGGCGCGGCACATAGCCGGCCTCGAAATGCACCTCGGCGACGCGCTGGTAATCGCGCACGATGAAGCCGTAGAGGATTTCGGCCAGGAACCGCCGCTCCTTCTTGCCGAGCCGCCCGGCAATGCCGAGATCGACGGCGACGATGGTGCCGTTCGCCTCGACGAACAGGTTCCCCGGATGCATGTCGGCATGGAAGAAACCGTCGCGCAGCGTGTGCCTGAGGAACGACTGGATCAGATTGGCGGCGATCGCCTTGAGATCGTGACCGGCGGCGGCGAGGCCGGCGATGTCGTTCATCTTGACGCCGTCGATCCACTCCATGGTGAGCACGTCGCGGCCCGTCCGCTCCCAGTCGACCGCCGGCACGCGAAAGCCCGGATCGTCCTTGGTGTTTTCGCCGAGTTCCGAAAGTGCTGCCGCCTCGAGCCTCAGGTCCATCTCGACCTTGGTGGTCTGCGCCAGCGTCTGGGTCACCTCGACCGGGCGCAGGCGGCGCGACGAGGGGATATATTTCTCCTGCAGGTGGGCGGCGAGGAAATAGCTTTCGAGATCCTGGAAGAAGCGGCGCCGCACGCCGGGCCGGATGACCTTCACCGCAACCCGCGACGTGGCGCCCTCACGCACCACGTCGGCGCCATGCACCTGCGCGATCGAAGCGGCGGCCACTGGTTCGCCGAAAACGACATAGAGATCGTCTATTCTGCGCCCGAGCGAGGCTTCGATCGCATGGACCGCTTCCGCCTTCGGAAACGTGTGCATCTTGTCCTGCAAGAGTGCGAGGTCGAGCGCCATGTCGTTGCCGACGACATCGGGCCGCGTCGCCAGGAACTGGCCGAGCTTGACGTAGGAGGGCCCGAGCCGCACCACCGCCCGCGCCAGCCTGTCGCCGCGCTGATAGCTCAACGCCCGGCGGCGAGTAAAAAGCCGCGCCACGCGCCAGCCGAATTTGGGCATGCCGGAGAGTTCTTCCCCTGGCAGCGCCGCGACGACGCCCTCGCGGACCAGCACCCAGCCGGCCCTGGCGAGCCTGAAGGCGGCGGCGACGCTGCTCATGGCCTTACCTGTTTCAAAGGGGCCTGCTGCAAGGGGCCGCGCCTCAAAGCTTCCAGCCGGAATGAAGGGCGGCGATGCCCCCCGAATAATTGCGGAAGCTAACGCGATCGAAGCCGGCGCGGGTGATCATCGCCGCGAAATTCTGCTGGTTGGGGAACTTGCGGATGGATTCGACGAGATAGGAATAGGGCTCGCCGTCGCCGGTCACGGCCTTGCCGATCTTGGGGATCGCGTTGAACGACCAGGCCTCATAGGCCTTGTCGAGCAGCGGCATATCGACCTCGGAGAATTCCAGGCACAAGAGCCGTCCGCCGCGCTTCAGCACACGATAGGCTTCGGCAAGCGCGACCTCAATGCGCGGCACGTTGCGGATGCCGAAGGCGATCGTATAGGCGTCGAAGGTCTCGTCCTCGAACGGCAGTTCCTCGGCATTGGCCTCGACGAAGTCGGTGTTTGCGGCAAGGCCCTGCTTCTCGGCGCGGTCGCGGCCGACGGCCAGCATCGAGCCGTTGATGTCGAGCACCGTGGCGTGTGCCTGGCGCTGGCTGGCCTCGACAATGCGGAAGGCGATGTCGCCGGTGCCGCCGGCGACGTCGAGCACCTTCCAGCCCGCCCGCTTCGGCGGATTGAGCCAGGCGACCAGCGCGTCCTTCCACAACCGATGCAACCCGGCCGACATCAGATCGTTCATGAGGTCGTATCGATTGGCCACCTTATGGAAGACGTCGTTGACGAGGGGCTGCTTCTCGCCTTCCCCGACCTTCCTGAACCCATAGGAGGTTTCCATGCCGCCCGCGGCCGTGGTTCTCTCAACTGACATTATTTTGATCCGTCATAAAACCGGCGCGACCATAGCCGATCGATGGTGCCGAAGCTATTGTCCAAGGCGCGGTTTTCGGCCGCGCTTTCAAAGCCCGCCCGGGAAAGGTCTCGCATGATTTCCAAGCCAGAATCAGTGCGGGAGCAGCGTACCGGACGGGATGACCGCATGATCTTGAAGGCCGAACTGCACTGCCACATCGAAGGGGCGGCCGCGCCCGAGCTTGTCGTCGCCCAAGCCCGCAAATACGGCAAGGACCCTTCGCCTTATATCCAGGACGGCTCCTTCGTCTGGCACGATTTCACCTCGTTTCTCGCGGCTTACGATTTCGCTTCCGACCTGTTTCGCACCGAAGAGGACTATGCGCGCCTCGCCGACCATTATCTGACCAGCCTCGCCCGTGACGGGGCGATCTATTCCGAGGTCTTCACCTCGCCGGACCACGCCAAAAAGGCCGGGCTGTCGCCAAAAGCCTATACGGATGCGCTGGGCGAAGGCATGACCCGCGCCAGGGCAAAGACCGGCATCGAGGGCCGCATGATCGTCACCGGCGTGCGCCATGTCGGCGTCGAGGCGATCGAGCAGGCGGCGCGCTTCGCGGCACGCTGCGGCCATCCGCTGGTGACCGGGTTCGGCGTCGCCGGCGACGAGCGCATCGGCGACTTCGAGGATTATGTGCGCGCCTTCGAGATCGCGCGGGAAGCCGGCCTCGGCATCACCATCCATGCCGGCGAGCTGATGGGCTGGGAAAGTGTCAAGGCGGCCCTCGACCACATCCGCCCGTCACGCATCGGCCATGGCGTTCGCGCCATCGAGAACCCCGACCTCGTCCGCCGCATCGCCGACCAGGGCGTGGTGCTGGAATGCTGTCCGGGCTCCAACATCGCGCTTAAAGTGTTCGACAGCTTTGCCGACCATCCGTTTTCGGCGTTGCGCGCCGCCGGCTGCAAGGTGACGCTCAATTCCGACGACCCGCCCTATTTCTGGACCTCCCTGAAGCGCGAATACGATGTCGCCGCCGAGCATTTCGCCATGAACGACACGGCGCTCGTCGGGATCACCAGAACGGCCATCGAGGCGGCCTTCGTCGACAAGAAGACCAAGACGGCGCTGCTAGGCCGGTTGGATGTGAAGGTGCGATGAGTAAGTAGGGAGTAGTCGGTAGTCAGTGGTCGTGGATTTGGCCGAGCGCGAACAGATCGGTTGAAGGCCGGAGCTTTCCCCGAGGCGAGGACTCGCAAATCGGCTCACTATTCACTACTCACTACTGACTACCACCCACTGCGAACCAGTCGGAGCACATCATGCAGGGCGTCACCGTCGTCGACCACCCCCTTGTCCAGCACAAGCTGACCATCATGCGCAAGAAGGAGACCTCGACGGCCGGCTTCCGGCGGCTGCTGCGCGAGATTTCGCTGCTGTTGGGCTATGAGGTGACCCGCAATCTCGAACTGACCACGACCATGATCGAGACGCCGATCGAGGAGATGGAGGCGCCGACGCTCGAAGGCAAGAAGCTGGTCTTCGCCTCGGTGCTGCGCGCCGGCAACGGCCTGCTCGAGGGCCTGCTCGACCTGGTGCCGGCGGCCCGCGTCGCCCATATCGGCCTCTACCGCGACCATGACACGCTGGAAGCGGTCGAATATTTCTTCAAGGCGCCGAGCGATCTTGCCGACCGTCTGGTGATCGTTGTCGACCCGATGCTGGCGACCGCCAATTCGGCGATCGCCGCGATCGACAAGCTGAAAGGGCGCGGCGCCACCAACATCCGGTTCCTCTGCCTGCTTGCCGCCCCGGAAGGCATCGAGCGCTTCACCAAGGCGCATCCGGACGTGCCGATCTTCACCGCCTCGATCGACCGGCAGCTGAACGACAAGGGCTACATCATGCCCGGCCTCGGCGACGCCGGCGACCGCATGTACGGGACAAAGTGAGCGCCCTTCTTAACTGGCCGTTTACGCAAGCTTGCGGTTTCGGCACGAATTAAAGTCGTAAACACCATGCCGGGCTTAAGGATGCTGCCTTCGGGAGCAATTCCAGGAAAAGTGTGAAGCGGTTTTCCGTCCGGAGTTGCTCCAAAACAAAGGGATAGAGCGGTTCGACGTTTCCTTGAAACGGTGAACCGATCCAGGGGCATCCATGCTGCGCAAGCTTCTCATCCTGGGCATCTTTGCCGGAACCTCGGCCTCGATTCCGATCGTCTATCAGGCCAATCCGCATCTGGTGGACGGCCTGTTGAAATCGACCGTCACATCGCAGCCGGCAACGCCGGAGGCTCAGCCGCAGGTCAATCTCGCTTCGGTCCCTGTCAAGCCTGCCGCCCCGATGCCGCTTGGCCGCCAGGTGCTGGTCAATGCCGACGGGCGAGGCCATTTCACCTCGCAGTTCAAGCTCAACGGCCGCCAGATCGACGGCATGATCGACACCGGCGCGACCCTGGTCGCCATCAACACCTCCACGGCGCGCAGGATCGGCATCTCGCTCAACCCTTCCGACTTCAATCGACAGGTGAACACCGCCAACGGGGCGATCAAAGCCGCCGTGGTGACGGTCGACCGCCTGCAGATCGGCAAGATCTCCGTCGACAACGTCCAGGCAATGGTGCTCGACGACCGGGCGCTGCAGACCAACCTGATCGGCATGAGCTTCCTGCAGCGGCTGCAGAAATACCAGGTCCAGGACGGCTCCTTGCTGCTCGTGCAGTAGTATCAGCGCGGCAGTATCCGCCTCAGCACGGTCTTCTCGGCGGGCGGCTTGGAACCCCCGATCGTATAGGCGGCACGCACGGCGGCCGCTGCCGCCTCGGCCTCCGCGCCGGTGCGGGCATGCACCAGCGCCAGCGCCTCGCCCGGGCGCAGCTCCGCGCCGACCGGCAACAGCCTGGTCAGACCGACGGCATGATCGATCTTGTCGTCCGGACGGGAACGCCCACCACCGAGTGCGACGACGGCAAGCCCGATATCGCGCGTGGCGATGCCGGCCACGAACCCGCCCTGCTCCGCTTTCACGGCCAGTTCGACCGGCGCCATCGGCAGGTACTTTTCCGGACTCTCGATGAAATCTCCTGGGCCGCCAAGCACCGACACCATTCGCGCGAAGACGGCTGCCGCGCGGCCTCCGGCCAGCGCTTCGGTGGCGCGCCTGATACCGTCCTGGTTGGATGAGACGATCCCCGCCGACTGCAGCATCTCGGCAGCCAGCGCCAGCGTCACATCCTCCAGCCGACGGTCGCGATAACGGCCGGTGAGAAAATCGACGGCATTCTTCACCTCGACCGCGTTGCCGGCGGCCGAAGCCAGCGGCTCGTTCATGCCGGTCACCAGAGCCGAAGCGTTCAAGCCCGCTCCATTGGCAACGTCGACCAGGCTGTTCGCGAGCGCAACCGCATCGCGCGACTTTTCCATGAAGGCGCCGTTGCCGACCTTGACGTCGAGCACCAGCGAGCCCAAGCCAGCGGCCAGCTTCTTCGACAGGATCGAGGCGGTGATCAGCGGGACCGATTCGACCGTCCCCGTCACGTCGCGGATCGCGTAGAGCCTGCGGTCGGCGGGCGCGAGATCGGCGGTCTGGCCGATGATGGCGCAGCCGGTCTCGAGCACCGTCTTGCGGAAAAGCGTCACGTCCGGCTGGCTGGTATAGCCGGGAATGGCGTCCATCTTGTCCAGCGTGCCGCCGGTGTGGCCAAGTCCGCGGCCCGAGATCATCGGCACATAGGCGCCGCAGGCGGCAACGATGGGCGCCAGCATCAGCGAGACATTGTCGCCGACGCCGCCCGTCGAATGCTTGTCGGTGACCGGGCCCGGCAGGTCGGACCAATCGAGCACATCGCCGGAATCGCGCATGGCGATCGTCAGCGCCACCGCTTCCTCTCGGCTCATGCCGTTGAGGAACACGGCCATCGCGAAAGCGCCGACCTGGCCCTCGGATATGCTGCCTGCCGTCAACCCCTGGACGAAGGCCGCGATCTCGTCGGCCGAGAGTTTGTGGCCGTCGCGCTTGCGGCGGAGGATCTCCTGCGGCAGCATCAGTCGGGTAGACCATCCTGGAAGACGCGCCGCAGGATCGTCGCCAGCCGCGCGCCGCCGACCGGCGCCATGTCCTTGGTTTCCTGGTGCGAGAGTTCCGCTCCGGTCATGCCGGCCGCCAGATTGGTGATGACGGAGCAGGCGGCGACCTTGAGCCCGAGGAAGCGGGCGAGGATGACCTCAGGCACGGTCGACATGCCGACGGCCGTCGCCCCCATGACGCGGGCCATGCGGATTTCGGCCGGCGTCTCGAAGCATGGTCCGGAAAACCACATATAGACGCCCTGATGCAACGCCGTGCCGGTCGCCTTCGCCGCCTTTTCGATCGCGCCGCGCAAGCCGGCATCATAGGCCTCGGTGAGGCCGACGAAGCGGCGGTCGCTCGGCTCGCCGATCAGCGGGTTCGAGCCGGAGAAATTGATGTGGTCGGTGATCAGCATCACCGAACCAGGCCCCATCTGCGGATCGACCGAGCCTGCGGCATTGGTGAGGATCAGATGCGAGATGCCGATGCCGGCGAGCACTTCAAGCGCCGGACGCATCGCGGCGGCATTGCCGTGCTCGTAATAATGCGCGCGGCCGGACAGCATCAGCACCGGCGTGCCGGCGAAATGCCCGGCGACCACCTCGCCGGCATGGCCGGAAACACCGCTGCGCGGGAAACCCGGCAGTTCCGCATAGGAAATGCGCCTGGCATCCTTGACCTGGTCGACCAGCCCGCCGAGGCCCGAGCCCAGCACAAGCGCCGCCGTTGGCGCCAGCCCGTCCAGCTTCTCGACCAGATGATCCAGCGCTTCCTTCATTTCAAGATATCGCCCCTGAAGCCGTAAGGCAGCATGTCGCCCATGGTCACGGTCTCGGCGACGCCGGTGTTGTCGCACAGATAGAGTTTCGTGTCCGGGCGGCAGAATTCAGCCAGCCGTTGCCGGCAGCCGCCGCAAGGCGAGCATTTGGCCATGCGCTCGGCGATCACCGCGATCTCCACGATCTTGCCGCCGCCGCCCATGATGTAATGGCCGAGCGCGGTCGTCTCGGCGCACCAGCCTTCCGGATAGGACGCCACCTCGATATTGGCGCCGGTGAAGACGCGCCCGTCCTCGGTGCGAAGGGCCGCACCCACCGGGAACTTCGAATAGGGCGCATAGGCCTTGGCCATCGCCGTCTTCGCCGCCTCGAACAGATCATGCGACATCCTGTTCTTCTCTCCCACGATCTTGTTCAAATGCCGGTCGCGGCCAGCGGTATCTCGCCTCAGCGTTCCTTCACATAAGGCACGCCGCCGGCCCGCGGCGGAATGGCCTTGCCGATGAAGCCGGCGAGCAGGATGACGGTCAGCACATAGGGCAGCGCCTGCATGAACTGCGCCGGCACCTTGCCGACAAGAGGAAGCGGCGAGCCCTGCAAGCGGATCGAGGCCGCGTCGAGGAAGCCGAACAAGAGGCAGGCGAACATGGCGTTGACCGGCTTCCATTTGGCAAAGATAAGCGCGGCCAGCGCGATATAGCCCTTGCCCGCCGTCATGTCCTTCACGAAGCCGCCATTCTGCACCATGGACAGATAGGCGCCGGCGACGCCGGTCAGGATGCCGGTGCAAATCAGCGCGCGATAACGCAGCCAGGCGACCGATATGCCGGCGGTATCGACGGCGGCCGGATTTTCGCCGACGGCGCGCATCCTGAGCCCGAACCGGGTGCGGAAAAGCACCCACCAGGTGAACGGCACCATGGCGAAGGCGAAGTAGACCAGGATCGAATGGCCTGAGATCAGCTCGGCATAGATCGGGCCGATGATCGGCACATCCTTGATCGCGTCGGCTCCGGGCCAGGTGATCGCCGCGAAGCGTTCGCCCGGCTGCAGCGCCGGCGTGCGCCCGCCCTGCTGGAACCAGGCCTGGCCGAGGATGATGGTCGACCCGGCGGCGATGAAGTTGATCGCCACGCCGGACACGATCTGGTTGCCGCGATGCGTGATCGAGGCGAAGCCGTGCACCAGGGCAAAGGCGACCGAGATCAGGATCGCGGTGCCCAGGCCAATCAGCGCCGAATGGAAGACGGCGGCGGCCGAAGCGCCGGCAAAGGCGCCGACCAGCATCTTGCCTTCAAGCCCGATGTCGAAGATGCCGGCCCGTTCCGAATAGAGGCCCGCCAGGCAGGCGAGCAGCAGCGGCACCGAAAGGCGGATGGTCGAATCCAGCACCTGGATGATGGCGTTGAAAATGTCCATCTCAGGCCCCCTTCCCGTTCACTGCCTGCATGCCGACCGATTTCGGACTGACCGAGGCGAACAGCGCCTGGATGTAGGGCCTGAACATGTGTTCCAGCGCGCCGGCGAAGAGAATGACCAAGCCCTGGATGATGACGATCATGTCGCGGCTGATCGCCGGCATCTCGAAGGCGAGTTCGGCGCCGCCCTGGTAGAGCATGCCGAACAGGATCGCCGCCAGCACGATGCCGACGGGATGCAGCCGGCCCATCAGCGCTACCGCGATGCCGACAAAGCCGGCCCCGGAAACGAAATCGATCGCGACATTGTGCTGGTCGCCCATGACGGGGTTGAGCGCCATCATGCCGGCCAGCGCGCCCGAGATCATCATCGCGGTGATGATGATGCGGGTTTCCGAAATGCCGGCATAACGCGCCGCCTTCGAGCTATGGCCGTAGGTGCGCATCTCGTAGCCCAGCTTGGTCCGCCAGATCAGAAGCCAGACCAGGAACGCCATGACAAGCGCCAGCAGGAAGCAGATGTTGAGCGGCGCCGAGCGGATCTTGGCGCCGAACAATTCGATCATCCAGTTCAGCTTCGGCAGTTCGGCGCCGGCAAGGAAATTGCGCGTCTGCGGCGCCTGCGAGCCGGCCGGCTTCAGCGGACCGACCAGCAGATAGACCATTACCGAAGCGGCGATGAAGTTGAACATGATGGTGGTGATGACGATATGCGAGCCGCGCTTGGCCTGCAGATAGGCCGGGATCAGACCCCAAAGCGCGCCGAACGCCGACGCGGCCACGATCGCGATCGGAAAGATCACCCACCAGGGCAGCACGCTGTCGAAGCTGAGGCACACGAGCGCGATGCCCAGGCCGCCTATATAGGCCTGGCCCTCGGTGCCGATGTTGAACAGGCTGCAATGCGCCGCCACCGCCACCGACAATCCGGTGAAGATGAAGGTGGTGGCATAGAACAGGGTGAACGCGATGCCCGTGCCCTTGCCGAAGGCGCCCTCGACCAGGATGACGGCGGCGCGGAACGGGTTTTCGCCGACCAGCATGACGACGAAGCCGGCGACGATGAAAGCGACCGACAGGTTGATCAACGGAATCAACCCATAATCGGCCCAGGCCGGCAGCTTGGCGTAAGGCGTGCTCATTCGGCGGCCTCCTGGTGCTCGACGCCGGCCATCAACAGGCCGAGCTCGCCTTCGGTCGCGTCCGGGCCGCGCTCGCCGACGACACGGCCGGCGAACATCACCAGGATGCGGTCGGAGAGCGAGCGGATCTCGTCGAGCTCAACCGAGACGACCAGCACCGCCTTGCCCTGGTCGCGCATGGCGATCAGCCGCTTGTGGATGAATTCGATGGCGCCGACATCGACGCCGCGCGTCGGCTGGCCGACGATCAGCACGCCCGGGTCCTGTTCCATCTCCCTGGCCAGCACGATCTTCTGCTGGTTGCCGCCGGAGAAATTGGCCGTCTTCAGGCGCGGATTGCCGGGGCGGATGTCGTATTTCTCGATCTTGTCCTTGGCGTCGGCCATGATGGCGTCGACGTCGAGGAACGGCCCCTTCAGGTAGCGCTCGTCGTCGTGATAGCCGAGGATCGAATTCTCGTTCTCCTCGAAGGCGAGAACCAGCCCGACATGGTGGCGGTCCTCCGGCACATGGGCGAGCCCGCGGTCGCGCAATTCGCCGGGATCGGCCTTGCCGGTGAGATCGATCGGCTTGCCGTCGAGCATCACCTCGCCGGACACCGCGTGCCGGATGCCGGAGATCGCCTCCAGCAGCTCCGACTGGCCGTTGCCGGCAACGCCGGCGATGCCGACGATCTCGCCGCCGCGCACGTCGAAGGAGACGTCGTCAACCATGGTGACGCCGCGCGAATCCTTGACCGTCAGGTTCTTGACCGAGAGTTTTACCGCCCCGGCTTCCGACTCGCCCTTCTCGACCCTGAGCAACACACGCCGGCCGACCATCAGCTCGGCCAACTCGCCGACCGTGGTTTCCTTCGTCGTCCTGGTCGCCACCATCGTGCCCTGGCGCATCACCGAAACCGTGTCGGTGATTGCCATGATCTCGCGCAGCTTGTGCGTGATGAGCACGATCGTTTTGCCCTGTTCCTTCAATTGCTTGAGGATGCGGAAGAGGTGGTCGGCCTCGGCCGGCGTCAACACGCCCGTCGGCTCGTCGAGGATCAAGATCTCGGCGCCGCGATAGAGCGCCTTGAGGATCTCGACGCGCTGCTGCAGCCCGACCGGCAGCTCTTCGATGACGGCGTCGGGATCGACCTCGAGGCCATATTCGCGCTCCAGCCGGTCGAGCTCGGAACGCGCCTTGGCGATGCTGCTCTTCAGCAGCGCATCGTTTTCAGCGCCGAGGATGATGTTTTCCAGCACCGTGAAATTGTCGACCAGCATGAAGTGCTGGTGCACCATGCCGATGCCCAGCGCGATCGCATCGTTGGAAGTGCTGATCGACACCGGCTTGCCGCCGACACGGATTTCACCGCTGTCGGCCTGGTAGAAGCCGTAGAGGATCGACATCAGCGTCGACTTGCCGGCGCCGTTCTCGCCGACAATGCCGTGGATGGTGCCGCGCGCGACTTCCAGGTTGATGTCGCGGTTGGCGCGCACGGCGCCAAAGCTCTTGTTGATGCCTATGAGCTCGATTGCGGCTTGCGCCATGCAGCCTGTTCCCACTATTTTTTTATCGCTTGGTCAAAATGCCTAGCATGATGCCCCGCTTATGCCAATCGGCCGTTCACTCTCGACAAATCCCCGCGCCCTTGTCAATTTCGAACCTGAGCAGGTTCCGCAAAAGTGCTCTGCGGTTTTGCGATAAGGACCGGCGAAAACCTACAGACCATAAGCAGATATTCGTCGGGCAGCCCACGAATATCTGCTTGGGCGGAGGCTTCACATTCATAAGGATCGGTTTGCATGGCCATGCCCGACAATCGGCTGACGACGCTGGAAATCCGCGCCGCCGAGCAGGAAAAGACCATCGAGGAACTGTCCGGCCAGATCGCCGAACAGTGGAAGGTGATCGAGCGCATGGAGCGCAAGCTCGCCGCCCTCACCGACCGGTTCCTGGAGTTGGAGGAGCAGACCGCCTCCGATGTTCCGGTGACCAAGCCGCCGCATTGGTGAGGAGCCAAGGGGAAAGACGGCCATGTCCAGTGAAAGCGACCGCGTCGCTCGGGCCGGCGATTATGTCTTTGGCCTGATGAACGACAGGGAACGCGCCCGCGCCGAGCGCGACCTGGAGATCGATGCCGCCTTTCGCGACACGGTGCTGCGCCTCGCCGAACGTTTGCGCGCCTTCGATCCTGCGGGACCTGAAGGGCGCGACAACCGCTGGGAACTGGTCACGCAACGTCTCGCTGAACTGCCGCAGATGCAGACGCGGCTGGCTGGCGTTGCCGCCCCGGAGGCGGAAGCGCCGCCGCCCGTGATCCACCGCCTAGAGCGCAAACCCTACGGCGTCGGCCTGCATTCGCTCGGCGGCAGCCTGGGCTTCGTCATCGCGCTTGCCCTGGTTGCCGCCTTCGCGCTCGGCTATCTCGCCGGAACGCTATAAGAGCAATTCCAGGAAAAGTGCGGACGGTTAAAGCGCGTCGCGCTGAAACGGATTCAGGCGACGCGCTTTAAGCCTTTGTTTTGATGCATGTCGTTGTCCCAGAACCGCTGCGCACTTCTGGGCGACATGCATTAGGCTCGGCGCCTTCGCCGTCGCCCTCCATCCGGGATTGCGTCAAGGTAGAGACTTCGACATCAGGAGCATCGGCTCGCCGCCCTGCTCGAAGGCCTCTATCGCCGTCCATCCGAGCGCTTCGTAGAAGCCGCGCGCCTGCCAGGTATAAAGGTGGAGCGTGCCGATACCGGCCGACGCGGCATGGGCCTCGATGGTCTTGACCAGCGCCGTGCCGACGCCGCTGCCGCGATGAGTTTCCTCGACCACCAGCCCGGCCAGCCATGGCGTCAGGTCGTGCGGCGAACTGATTTCGTCGCGGACGAGCAGGCAGCTCCCGATCGGCCGGCCGCGGTCTCGCGCAACGAAGGCCGCCTCGAAGCCATCGCCGGCAATCAGCCCGCGCAGCCCGGCCGTGTCCTCCTCGAGTGTCCGGCCAGTGCCCTCGAAGAAAGCCTCGAGCCGAAGCCGCGCCATCGCTTTGACGTCGCTTTCGGCCATGGCTTGGATTATCGGTCGCATCATGCGGTCCCCAAAAACGAAACCGCCGGGCGTTGGCCCGGCGGTTCCTGCCCTGATTCAGCTGCCGATCAATACGGGCAATTGTTGTCCGTGGTGTAGTCGTGCACCTGGACCTTGCCGGAGATGATGTCGGCCTTGGCCTTTTCGACGGCCGCTTTCATCTCGTCGGTCACCAGCGCCTTGTTGTTGTCGTCCATGGCGTAGTCGACGCCGCCTTCCTTGAGGCCGAGATTCTCCAGACCACCCTTGAAGGTGCCGTTCTTGCCGTCCATGAAGGTGTTGTAGACGGCAACGTCGACGCGCTTCATCATCGAGGTCAGCACCTTGCCGGGCTGCAGGCCGTTCTGGTTGGAATCGACACCGATGCCGAGCTTGCCGGCATCCGCCGCCGCCTGCAGCACGCCGACGCCGGTACCGCCGGCAGCGGCATAGACCACGTCGGCGCCCTGATCGATCTGCGTCTTGGCGATCTCGCCGCCCTTGGCCGGATCGTTCCAGGCGGCCGGCGTGTCGCCGGTCATGTTCTGGATGACGTCCGTGGCGCCGGCCGACTTGGCGCCGCCGACATAGCCGCATTCGAACTTACGGATCAGCGGGATGTCCATGCCGCCGATGAAGCCGACCTTCTTCGATTTCGACGCCATCGCCGCCAGGATGCCGACGAGATAGGAGCCTTCATTCTCCTTGAACACCAGCGAGCGGACATTGGGCAGGTCGACGGCATCGTCGATGATGGCGAAATTCAGGTCTGGATAATCTTTCGCGACCGCTTTCAGCGCGTCTTCCCAGGCGAAGCCAGCCATGACGATCGGGTTGCGGCCGTCTTCGGCGAAGCGGCGCAGCGCCTGCTCGCGCTGCGAGGCGTTGGAGACTTCGAATTCGACATAGGCGATGCCGGTTTCGGTCTTGAACTTCTCGGCGCCGTGATAGGCGGCCTCGTTGAAGGATTTGTCGAACTTGCCGCCCAGATCGTAGAGGATGGCCGGCTGCACATCCGCGGCGAAAGCCGGAAGAACCATTGCGGTTGCGGCCAGGAGGCCGAGAACGATACGTTTCATGTGATCCACACCCTGTCGGTTATTTTTCCGTTTTGCGCTGCCTGCCCGCCCGGTTCTCCGGCGGGCTTGCGGCGCCAGGCAGGAAGTGTTTTTTCCCTCCCGCTCGCGGGCAATCTGGCACGGCGCGAAACAAAATTCACGTGGAATTTTGACCTGTTGGAAAAAGCGGTTACCGGCGCGCCGGCCGTCTCTTGAAGCAATTCCAGGAAAAGTGTGAGGCGGTCAGGCTCGGCGACTTCGCCGCGGTCCTGCCATCCGGAATTGCGTCGGAACAAAAGCCTTCAGGGGGTTGGAGCGAATTCCGCGCCGCGGCGCTTGCGGCGATAGCCGATGGCGTAGAGCAGGAAGGCCAGCACCGCGAACACCGCAAAACCGGGTTGAGCGAGCACCCAGGCGACGACGCCGTCCCAGACCAGCGGGCTTGCCTTGGCGCGCACGAAAGTCTCGAAGGCCGCGCGGGTATCGGGCGAGACCGCGAGCCAGCTTGCGTTGAGCGGCGTCATCACCAGCGAGGAGCCGGCGACCGAGCGTGTCGTGTCGATCACCGCCATGATGACGGAAATCGACAGCGCGATCATGGCTGCCAGCCGAAAGATGAAACGCAACATCGACGCTCTCCCCGGGAAAGCTCCAGTCTACCCCGCAATCGACATAGAGCGTGCATGGTTCCCGCGCAATCGCGACCCGTGAAATTAGCGAGCCCGCGCCGGCCTGCGCTGATTCACCCGCCAGATGGCGAAAATACCGCCGGCGATCGCGCCGACGATCAGGCCGCCCAGGCCGACGAAAGCCGCGAAAAATCCGCAGGCGCCCTCGAAGCAGCTCATATGCGTCAGGTCCGCGATCAGCGAGCCGGCGAAGAACCCGGCGCAGGCGCCGATCGCCGCGCCAAGGATGATGCCGAGCAGCGCGGCAAGGATCGAGACGAAGACCGGCGGCCGCTCGGTCTCCGGATTGGCGTAGACGGTTTCGGAACCGGCCCCGTTGCGCAGCAGGTAGATGCAGAGCAGGCCGATGGCGATCTCGGCCACGGTGAAGCCCAGCGCCTCTACCGAGAAGACGAAGGCATAGGACACATAGGCCTGGCGCAGGACGAGCCAGATGATGATGGCGATCTGCCAGATCGTGTAATGGCGCGGGAAGCGGGCCGAGCGGTTGAAGGCAAGGCCGAGCAGGTACAATCCCCACAGGATGGTGATCACGCCGCCGGTCAAGCCGCCATAAACGAGAAAGAATGCATTTTCCGGCAGGCTGAAGTCGCCGATCAGCCGCCAGTTTGCGAACAGGCCGTAGGCCGACAGCCCCATGACGACGACGAGCCAGGCCACCGGGATGAAGGAAAGCCCGCTATCCGGCCGCCCCGCGGGTCGCTGGTCGATCGATGCCATGCCAGGACGATGCCCCTCGCCCGAGCAATTCCAGGAAAAGCACGCAGCCGCTTTCCATCAGGAACTGCAAAACTGAACCGGCAACACCAGGGAGAGCTCGCAACCGTTCCAACCGGGATTGCATGAAAACAAAGAGTCCGGGCAGTCGACAGCCGGGCGCGGCCGAAGTCAAGCGCAGCCAGCCGGAGGCGACCGGCCTGTGCACATCATTCAAACGCATCGGCCTCCCGCCCGCGCCCGCCTTGGCGCTATCCGCGGCAAAAGTCGCCGCGATGCCAATATGGCTTGGCATTCGCTTTCGGATCGACTAGATGAGCCCCGCGCCTGTTTGCCTAGACGGCTAGCGGTGCAGGGAAGGGTTGCCAGCCGGTTGAAGGCAGCCAGATGATCCGTTGAGGACTTCCCATGGGAGCATCTCCCCAACCCGCGCGGCAAAACCAGCCGACGCGCGATGCAAGCGACGGAGAGGTGGCCGAGTGGTTGAAGGCGCACGCCTGGAAAGTGTGTTTACGGGAAACCGTAACGCGGGTTCGAATCCCGCTCTCTCCGCCATATTTTTATAATAATATAAAATACTTAGCTGACCTGTCGCTGCGCCGCCGGCCAGTATCCCTCTGTTCGCACCGGTCATGGCACTCAATGACGACCTCCATGCTCGACCAGGCGATATCTGAAACGATCGCGAACGCATTCGTTGAAGAATTGCCCTTTTGAGGACGCCGCCTTGAAAGCCGCATAAGTCTCGGGCCCGACACCTTCGTAGTCGTAGCGGTCGCCGCTTGGGACGAACCATACCGAAAGGATCCGCCTCGACGGATCGTAACGGATGTTCCGGATGGCGGTGGAAGGCATGTTCGCAATCCTGCTTTCCACCCCTAATCCTTGCCGCGACACGAGGTTCCGGCATGGTGGGTACTGGGCTTGCACAAGCGCTCCGGTTGCCTATTTGAGCCGCATGCCATCATCAAAAAGCCAAGCCGCCGACGACGCTTTCCAGGGCGATCTCTTCGGTGCGCCCGCAAGCCTGCCGCCCGTACCCGAAGGCTTCTCCTACCAGCCGGACCTGATTGCGCGCGACGAGGAGCACGAACTGGTCCGTCGCATCCAGGGCCTGCCTTTCAAGCCGTTCGATTTTCACGGCCATCTTGCCAACCGGCAAGTCGTCGGCTTCGGCCTGCGTTACGACTACGAGCGCCGCCTTGTGCTCGAAGCGCCGCCGATCCCGGACTTTCTGCTGCCGCTTCGCGCCGAAGTGGCCGACTTTGCGGGCGTTCCGGCCGCCGAATTCGCGCAGGTGCTGATCAACGAGTACCGCCCGGGCGCCGGCATCGGCTGGCACCGGGACAAGCCGCATTTCGAGCTCGTCGCCGGCGTGTCGCTGCTGGCGCCCTGCAGCTTCCGGCTGCGCCGCAAGAACGGCGCGGCATGGGACCGTGAAACGATCGAGGTCGAGCCGCGGTCGCTCTACCTCATGGCCGGACTGGCGCGGAACGAGTGGGAGCACTCCATCCCGCCGGTCGCGCAACACCGGTACTCAGTCACTTTCCGAACGCTCCGCGTCGACCGAACAGTCTGATAGGACGACCAGCCACTACTTCTTGGTCGGGAAGGTCAGCTCTTGCTGGCCCGTATCGACAACGAAAACGGCGAGCAGCTTTGCCGGGTTCGTCTTGCTGGCATTTTCGCTGACGCCGTGCCGGTCACCGGGCATTTCCGAAAAGTTCTGACCAGCTTTGTAGACCGTGACGGGGCCGTCATTGACCTGGCTGCGGATCTCGCCCTCCAAGACAGTAGCATAGATGAAGGCGGACTGAGGGTGCGTGTGACCCTCCGAGAAGCCTCCGGGCGCATATTCGACGAGAACGCCTTTGATGCTCTTGCCGGGTACATTGGGCAATTCATGGTCATAGACCAAAGTGACCTTCGCGCCTTTTCCGCCGCCAGGCGTGCCATCGGCAAGGGCCGAACCGGGCAGAAACGCCGCGAGAATCGCGGCAACGGCAAGTGATTTGATCATGTCGATTTTCCTTTTCACGGGGTTGGACGCCGCCGGACGAAGGCGGCTGGAGAGATTATTTCTTGGGCTGAGCGGCGAGCCATTCGTCGAAGCCGACGCGGCCGATGCGGGGATGGTTGTCGGAGACCAGCGAACCGTCTTGCAGTCTGGTCCCGAAGTACCGCGCCTCCGGATCGGCTATGACGGTGCGCGTGTCGCCGATCGCCTTGAGGTAACGAGCGACGAAATCGCACAGACGCAAGCGCTCGGGACCGGAGATTTCGACGATGCCGTTGATCGGGGCGGCAAGGGCGGCGTCCGTCACGAAATCCGCGACGTCGTCCGAAGCAATCGGCTGAAGGTAGCCCGTCGACAGGCGTGCCGTATCGCCGACCGTGCCCTCCTGGGCTATGCCGCGGAGAAATTCGAAGAACTGCGTGGAGCGCATGATCGTATAAGGGATGCCACTCTCCCTGATGATCTTCTCCTGCGCCGCCTTGGCGCGAAGATAGCCGCTGTCGGGCAACCGATCCGTCCCGACGATCGAAAGCGCGACATGGTGTTTGACGCCGGCGGCCTTCTCCGCGGCAAACAGGTTGCGGCCCGAGGTCTGGAAGAATTCGAGCACGGCCCTGTCCTCGAATGAAGGAGAATTTGCCAGGTCGACGACCACGTCTGCCCCGGCCAGCACGTCCGCCAGGCCTTCGCCGGTGGTGGTGTTGACGCCGGTGTTGGGCGAGGCCGCGATCACTTCGTGGCCATGCTTGCGCAGGCGTTCGGCGGTTTTCGAACCGATCAGGCCGGTGCCCCCGATGATGACGATTTTCATGCGATGTCTCCTTCGCGCCTGCGCTTGCAGCGCGCTCTTTGTTCGATGGGGGGTCTGAGCACGCGGCTTGATCGCTCGATCACAAGCCGGCCTTGCCTTTTCCGGGTTTGCCTATTAAGGATAATTGATATCCTTATGGATAGATAATATCCTTAATTGCCGAGCTGTAAAGACCCTTTCGACCCAGGCGACACGCACGAGGTTTGAGCATTTCCACCAAGAGGTTTGTTTGATGCCGCTCGTCCTGACCAACATCCTCGGTATCGCCGGTATCGTCGTCTGGCATCTCCAGGGCAGCAACCGTCCGACAGGCCGATTGATCGTCCAGATCCTGTTCTTTGCCGGGATGAGTTTCGTGCTCTATCTGGGCGGTGTCTCGCCGCAGCATGGCGATGACACCAATCTGCAGGGTTTCGCCGCGCTGCTCGCCAAATCGGCCATGATCCTGTGGTGGACGCATCTGGCATGGGCCATTATCGGCCTGGTCCACATCTGGCTCATGCTCAACCGCGGGCCGCGCGAAGCCCACCTTGTCCGAGATATGACCGTCGGCGTCATCTATCCCGGCGTGGCGCTGTCGATCATAGGCTTCGTTTTCGGCATGCCGGTCGGCACGCTGATCGCGACCTCGGGCATTGTCGCCGTCGTGTTCGGCCTGGCCCTGCAGAACACGCTCGGTGATATGTTCTCAGGCATCGCGCTGACACTTGGCAGGGCCTATGCCATAGGCGACTGGATCCGGATGAAGGATGGCCCTGAAGGCAGGGTTATCGAAACCAACTGGCGCTCCGCCAACCTGCTCACCGCGCAGTACAATGTCGTCGTGGTGCCGAACAGCGTTCTGGCCAGGCAAGCGCTGACCAATCTCAGCCGTCCCGATGACACACGCCAGATCACGTTGACCGTGCGCATCGTCCCCACGCAACCGAGCTTCGTCGAGCAGGCCATGCGCTGCGCGCTGCAAGGCAGCGCGCGGATCGTCAAGGACCCGCCGCCGATTGTCGCCTTGAAGACCATCGATGCGGTCGCGATCGAGGTCGACCTGCTGTTCCGCGTCGCAAACCCAGCCGACTGGGCAGCGGCCGGCAACGAGATCATCGACCTGATCTACAGCCAATGCAACGCGGATGGCCTTTCGTTGGCCGCTCCGGCCGAAAGCATTGTCTTCGGGCCGGCCGCGATCAGCGCGGGAAAGACCGTCGGACGTATCGATGCGCGTTCATCCCGCGCGGTCTAACACCCAATCGAATGTGTCCTTCCAGAGAGCGGCGGGGGTTTCCTGTACAAGCATTCGCCCCAGATCCGACAGCGTGACGCTGCGCAGCTTGTCGCGCCAGGCTTCATCGGCCGCCCACATGATGCGCGCGACGGCGCACGACCCGCTATAGCAATAATTTTCAGGCACACAGGGATTGTTCGCGCGGATGTTGTTGCACACGAAGGTGCGCGTCTTGCCTTCCACGGCCTCGACGATGTCAAGAAAGGTCACTTGCTCCGGCGGTTTTGCAAGACGATATCCGCCCGACGGACCGAGCGTCGTATCGACAAGGCCCGCTTGCGAAAGGCCCTGCAGCGCCTTGGAGAGATATTCCTTCGGAAGTCCGTGAAGTTCCGCCAGCGCCTTGGTGGACAGATAACGTCCCTCGGGCAGGCCGGAGAGAATGGCACAGCAGTGCAGCGCCCATTCAACTTGGCTTTTCAAAATCATCGATCTTTTCCGGGAATTGGCCGATCACCTCATATTAAGGATGCATAATATCCCTATTGTAGCATCATGTAAACATTGAGGTTTCCGGTGCCTTCGGCACTGTCCGCCAATACGATAACGACACGTGCTCCGAAGGTTTGGCAACCGACCACCTGGCATTCCTCGCATTCGGAGCGCCGCGCGCCACCGGGGACCTTGGATTCGTGAGGCCTGATGCCGGAACCATCGCCGGCCCCCCGGGTTGTGTCGTCAGATTTCCAGATGGAAAGGAAAGACGATGCGCATGTTGACGATGGTCCTGACGCTGTCGGCAATGGCATTGGCGCAGCCCGCTTCCGCTCAACGCGCCGATCCGCAGCCGCCGCAAGTCCCGCCTGCTGCCCAGGAGCCGATCCCCGGCCAGCCTCAACCCGGCCAACCCCAACCCGGGCAAGACGATGCCGCCCAGAACGTCACCAACATCGTCGTGGTGGCGATGGAGGACCTGCCCTCGGAAGTGAAGGCGCAGGCCGAAGCCATAGTCACGAGGACGACCGCCAAGGAACTGGCCAAGCTGCAGAGCTCGGTCGACGCCTCGCCCGAGGCAACGTCGGTCCTGCACGCGAACGGACTGAATTCCTCGCAGGTCGTCGCCGCCAACATCGACGGCGACGGCACGCTGACGCTGATCATCCAGACGACGGCCTGATCTTTGGGGGCATGACCCGGCCGGACGGCGGCTGGCGGGCCGTGGTTCGCATTCGATCCTCACTCGTGCGGAGGTCGTCATGACCGAAGCCATAGTCCGCAACTTCACGCTCAATTTCGGGCCGCAGCACCCCTCGGCGCATGGTGTGCTCAGGCTGGTGCTGGAACTGGACGGCGAGATCGTCGACCGGGCCGATCCGCATATCGGCCTGTTGCATCGCGGCACCGAGAAGCTGATCGAATACAAGAACTATCTGCAGGCGCTGCCCTATTTCGACCGGCTCGACTATGTCGCGCCGATGAATCAGGAGCATGCCTTCTGCCTCGCCGCCGAAAAGCTGCTCGAACTGTCCGTCCCCCGGCGCGGCCAACTGATACGCGTGCTGTTTTGCGAGATCGGTCGGCTCCTGTCGCATCTTCTCAACGTCACCACGCAGGCCATGGACATCGGCGCGCTGACGCCGCCGCTCTGGGGTTTCGTCGAGCGCGAGAAGCTGATGGTTTTCTATGAACGCGCATCCGGCGCCCGCATGCACGCGAATTATTTCCGCGTCGGCGGCGTGCACCAAGACCTGCCGGAAGAGTTGCTGGATGACATCTGGGATTTCTGCGATCCGTTCCTCAAGGTCTGCGACAATCTCGAGGGCCTGCTTACCGACAACCGAATCTTCAAGCAGCGTAACGCCGACGTCGGCGTGATCTCCCTCGATGATGCCTGGGCCTGGGGTTTCTCCGGCCCAATGGTGCGCGGGTCGGGCGCAGCCTGGGACCTGCGCAAGGCGCAGCCTTATGAATGCTACCCCGAGATGGATTTCGACATCCCCATCGGCAAGCATGGCGACTGCTACGATCGCTATCTCGTGCGCATGGAAGAGATGCGCCAGTCGGTGCGCATCATGCGGCAGTGCCTGGAAAAGCTGCGTTCACCCGATGGCCGGGGTCCGGTCGCCGTGCCCAACCAGAAGATCACGCCGCCGCCGCGCGCCACCATGAAGCGCTCGATGGAAGCGACCATCCATCATTTCAAGCTGTATACCGAAGGCCACCGCGTGCCGCCGGGCGAAGTCTATGCCGCGGTCGAGGCGCCGAAAGGCGAGTTCGGCGTCTATCTGGTCTCGGACGGCAGCAATGTTCCCTATCGCTGCAAGATACGGGCGCCGTCCTTCGCCCATCTCCAGGCGATGGATTTCCTGTCGCGCGGGCACATGGTAGCCGATGTCGCCGCGATCATCGGCTCGCTCGACATCGTCTTCGGCGAGATCGATCGCTGAAAAAAGGAGGGCGCGGAGAACTCGCCAAGTCTCCGTTGCTCCTATCAAGGCCTTAGACCAGCGCGCGCCCCTGTGCGCAGGGACACGACTAGTGCATGAATACCGCTCTCAGCCAGGCGAGAATGCCTGCGCCCGGCGAAATCGCCGCCCGCACGCGCGACGCTGCCCAGCGGGCCGGCATGTTGGCGCCGACATGGCAATGGCAAACGACTTCGTGCAGCTGCCAGTCGCTCATCTCGAAGAAGCGCTTTGCTTCGCCGTAAGTGTCGTCGCGCAGGCCTTGCGCGCGGAATATCGGATCCGCGAAAGCGATGGTGATCGCCGATCCGTCGGTGCGCATTCTTTCACGCACGTCGGCTGCGGCGTATTCGGTGCCCGCCAGCGCCGTGAGGCGGCGGCCCGGGCTTTCCTCCAGAAGTTGCGCCCAGCGTTCGAGGCGCTGGCCGCGATTGGCGATGAGAGCCGGTGCTTCCGCATGAACGTCGGCAACGGCGTTGATTTGGTCAAGGGTTTGGTGTTTCACGGCCGTCTCCTGTGTCGGCAGATGGCCCCCATCCATTACGGGAATTAAGGCGGCCACCGACGCCGGCAAGAGCCGAAACAGGTGCGCGGAATGATTTGATCGTTACGTGTCGCCATCGCGCGGCCCGCCCGATCAGGTTGGAACCATCCGCGGGCGCGACCGTTCTGCCAGCTTGCGCCGCCAATCGCTCCCGGCGAAGCAACCGAATGCGCGATCACCTCCATCATGTCAGGTCGGGCCGGACATCTCGCTTGTTGGGTCGAGCAGGCCTTGCCAAGGCATCGAGCAGAAGGAAACCCGATGGCCATTCTCCCCAGCCCGGATCCGGTTCCCACGCCGGTGCCGACCCCGCCGCCTATCCCGGAACCGAAGCCGGTGCGCGAGCCGGATCCGGATCGGCTGCCCGACGAGGCGCCGATCCCCAATCCCGACGAGAATGACGCGCCGCCCAGGCATTCGGCCGTCATAGGGCGCCGGCTTTGACCTGGCTCCCGGGGGGCGCCTGACGCGCCTCCCGGCCAATCCCATCACTCGCCGCGCATCGTCGCCTGGAAGGTCGGCAGGTGCTTTTTCTGCGCCTCGATCATGCGTTCGCGGTAGACGCCGTAGATGACGTCGGTATCGTGCAGCGTAACGCCCGCTATGGTCGGCGAGGCGAAGACCGGCAGCTCGATGCCGCGCTTCGACAGTTGCTCGGCCGTGCGCGCAAGCAGCTCATGCGCCATGATCATCGCCAGCACCGTCGAGGAACCCGCCACCGGCCGGCTCCAGCCTTCGATCGGCACCACCGCGTCCTCGATCGGCGAGCAGGTGTCGATGACGAGGTCGGCTGCGTCCGCCAGCCGCTTGCCGGAGGAATGCGTGGCCGGCTTGTCGAGATTGTTCTTGCTGGTCACCGCGACGACGAAGATGCCGCGCTTCTTGGCGTAGAGGGCAGTGTCGATGCCCGACGAATTGCGGCCGCTATGGCCGAAGATGATGATGGAATCGCCCTTGTTCAGCGGCTGGTGGTCGAGGAACTTCTCGGCGTATTTCTCGGTTCGCTCCAGCCACAAAAGCTCGCGCACGCCGCCGGCGCCGAGCACGTTGTGCCACATCACCCTCGGGTCCGTCAGGGGGTTGAAGCCGACGAAGCTGCCATAGCGCGGGAACATCTCCTGCGCCGGCAGCACCGAATGGCCGGAGCCGTAGAGATGCACCAGCCCGCCATTCTCGAGCGTGTCGGCAAAGCGGCTCGCCGCCTGGCCGAAGGCTTCGGCATTCGCCTTTGAAGCCTGTTCGAGAAGAGCGGTGAGGCGTGGGATATAGAGATCGGACACTTTGGTACTCCTGTTGATCGTGTCAGCTTCTGGTGTTTGGGAGGCGGCCGGCGCGCAGCGTCGAGCGAATCTCGTAGCGGTCGCCGCGCATGACGGAGACGGTGAATTCGAACGGGCCGCGCTCGTCGATGGTGATGCGCTCGACGACGAAGGCAGGACTGCCTGCGGGCAGGCCGAGCAACTCAGCGTCCGCCGCGCCGACGGCGCCGACACGGTAATTCTCGCGCGCCTCGACCGGCACGATGCCGTACTGGCGCTCCAGCGCCTCATAGAGCGAGCCCTTGAGCAGGCCGGCATCGAGAAAGCCCGGCACGCGCGCCGCTGCCAGTTGCGCCGTCTGGATGCCGATCGGCTCGTTGTTGCCGAGCCGCAGCCGCCGGATGCGCACGACGGGATCCCCCTCCTCGATCTCCAGCGCGCCGGCCGCAGCCGCGCTCGCCGTGGTCAGGCTGCAGTCGAGCAGGCGCGAGCCGGCGACCACACCGATATTGCCCATCTCCTGGGTGAAGGAAGTGAGCTCGCGTGTGCCGGCGACCAGGGTGGTGGAGCGCACGAAAGTGCCTCGGCCATGCTCGCGCCGGAGCAGCCCGCTTTCCTCCAGGTTGCGCAGCGCGTGGCGCAGCGTGATGCGGCTGACGCCGAACAGCGCGCAGAGCCGGTCCTCGGCCGGTATCTGGTCTCCTGTCGCCCATTCGCCGCTCTTGACGATGGCGCGGATCGCCTCCTCGACCTGATACCAGAGCGGCTCGGGCCGCCTGCGGTCCGGCTGCTGAAAGCTCGCTTCGCTCATCGGATCTGCCTCCACCCACTGCCCGCCTGCCCGGCAAGTGCGGCGCCGATCAGCCCGGCGCGGGAGCCGAATTTTCCAGGCTTGAGTTCGATGCCGCGCAGATGCGGCGGCAATTGACGCCGCAGTGCCGCAAGCAGCGGCGGCGCGATCACGTCCAGCGCATCGGCGAGGCCACCCGAGACCAGGATGACGCCCGGATCGAGCAGCCCGACGGCGCCGGCAAGCGCGGTGCCGAGCTGACGCGCCGGCACCTCGAGCGAGGTCTGCGCTGCAAGGTCGCCTGCCTTGGCGGCTTCGATCAGCTGTCGGCTGTCGGCCAGTCCAATCTGTGCGGCAAGGGCGTCCAGCGCACGACCGGAGGCGACACGTTCCAGCCACCCGCTGCGATCCTCGCCGTGGTCCTTGATGTCGGCGCTGGCCCAGCCGAAGGAGCAGGCGCCGCCATGCGCGCCGGCGACGATGCGGCCATTGGCCAGAACCGCCGAGCCGATGCCGGTGCCGATCGCAAGCAGGATCGCGTCGGAGACGCCCTTGGCCGCGCCTTGCGCTGCTTCCGCCAGCAGCGCGATCTGCGCGTCATTGCCGACCGCCACGCGAAGGTTGGGAAACAGCGCCGCCATGTCGACGCCGTCGAGCCAGGGCAGGTTCGGAATCCAACGGCAGACCGACCCTTGGACCAGGCCCGGCACGGCAAGCCCGAGCGCCTCGGCTTCGCCCCCGGTCGCAAGCGCGCGGACGCGCGCCACGAACGCGTCGAGGTTCTGCGGCGCCGGCTCGCGGACTTGCGGTGTAAGCGCGCCGACATCGCCGGTATGGGCGGCGCGCAGATTGGTGCCGCCGAGATCGATGGCGAGGACCCGCGTCATGTCTCGCGACTCCGATCGGCGGGCGGCGCGAACAGGCCGCTGCCGGCATTCCAGGAACGCGAGGCCGCCGCGAAGGCCTGGGCATGGCGCGTGCCGCGCAGGCAGCCGCGCAGCCGGTAGAGCGCGCTGTAATAGTCGACATAGGGAAAGCTGCTTAAGCCCCGCGCCAGCTCATATTCCATCACCGCCTCGTGCCAGGCGTCGAAGCCGGCGCTGACATCGACGAGGTGCTCGGGCCGGAAGCCCTCGTCGTCCTCCCAGTTCTCGCCGAACAGCAAAAGCTGCGGCGTGTGCGCCGGATGGGCGCGCTTCAGCGTCGGCAGCGCCGAGAAGAAAATGCCGGTCTGGGTAAGGTGCGCCGCGGCGCGATGGTCCTTGTGCCAGCTGCCGTGCCAGTGGGTGATGACGACTTCCGGACGCACCTCGCGGATGACGTCGCAGACCTGGAGCGCAGTTGCGTTGTCGTTGGGCAGGAAGGCGTCGCGCAGCTTCATGTTGCGCATGTCGACGCCGAGCCGCGCGGCGGCCTTCGCCGCCTCGTCCTCCTTCTGTCCCGAATAGTGCTCCGGGATCAGGCAGGGATGACCCTGCTCGCCCATCGACAGATGCAGGAAGGTGACCCGGGCGCCGCCCTTGGCGGCCGCCGCCGCCAACGGTCCCGCGATGACCTCGGCGTCGAAGGCATGCGCCCCGACGACCAGGATCGAACGCGCGGCATAGACCTTGTCCTCGATCATTTCATGCCTCCCCCAGCGCCGACGCCCTCGCGAATCTGGCGCGCCAGCAAACAATACATGATCAGGATCGGCGCCATGGAGATCGCCAGCGAGGCGAACACCAGGCCCCAATCGGTGCGGAACTGCCCGACGAACACGCTGATCGCCAGCGGCACCGTCTTGTAGCGGTCATCGAAGATGAAGATCAGCGGGAAGAAGAAATCGTTCCACACCGCGATCGCCGTGAAGATGGCGATGATCGACACCGCCGGCTTGACCATCGGCAGCACGATCTGGAACAGGATGCGCGCCTCGCCGGCCCCGTCCATGCGCGCCGCCTCGTCGAGTTCGGAAGGCAGCACGCGCATGAAATTGGCAAAGATGAAGACGGCGAACGGGATGCGGATCGCCGAATAGACGAGGATCAGCCCGGTAAGCGAATCGAGCAAGCCGAGAGTGCGCATCAGCGTGAACAGCTCGACCGAGGCCAGCCGGATCGGCAGCATGATGCCGGACAGGAAGAGGCCGAGCATGATGCCGTTCCAGCCGAGCTTGTAGCGGCTGAGCGGATAGGCTGCCATCGCCGAGACGGTGATGGTTAGGACCACCGCGCCGCCGGTGACGATCAGGCTGTTGATGAAATTGTGGCCGAGATCGGCGCGCGTCCAGGCGCGGACGAAATTGTCGAGCGCCCAGCTCTGCGGCAGGCCGAGCCGGTTGTCGTAGATTTCCGCCGTCGTCTTGAAGCACGAGACGACGAGGATGTAGAGCGGCAACAGCACCGCCGCCGTCCAGATCAAAAGGATGATCCAGCCGGGCAGCCGCGCCAGTTTCCGCGGGATGGCCAATTCCTGCTGAAGGGCCAATCTTCGCTGAAGGGACCGGACGCTCATAGCTCGACCGTCCGCTTGTCGAAGAAGCGCAGCATCAACAGCGTGCCGATGCTGAGGATCAGGAACAGCATCGTCCCGAGCGCCAGCGCCAGCCCGATATCGG
This sequence comes from Mesorhizobium sp. BH1-1-5, assembly GCF_020165615.1. Taxonomy (NCBI): domain Bacteria; kingdom Pseudomonadati; phylum Pseudomonadota; class Alphaproteobacteria; order Hyphomicrobiales; family Phyllobacteriaceae; genus Mesorhizobium; species Mesorhizobium sp. BH1-1-5. The sequence goes on along the minus strand of NZ_JAIUIM010000036.1, from coordinate 37,157 downwards.
TGATGCCGACCGCGCCTTCCGCGCCGAAGGCCAACCGGTAGAAATAGGTGACCAGCGTATCGGTCGAATAGCTCGGATTGCCCTGCACGCCCTGCATCACATAGACGATGTCGAACTGGTTGAAGGTGTTGATGAAGGAGAGCGTCGTCAGCGTGCCGAGCGCCGGCATCAACAGCGGCAGCGCTATCGCATAGAGCATGCGCGCGTTGCCGGCGCCGTCGAGCTTCGCCGCCTCGAACACCTGCGGCGAAATCTGACGGAGGCCCGCCGTATAGATCAGCACCGGCAGGCCCATCCAGTTCCAGGCGTCGACGGCGATCAGCATGCCGAGCGCGGTGTGGCTGTTGCCGAGCACGGTCAGACTGCCCTGATGCAGGCCCAGACCATTGAGCGCCCATTCGACGATGCCAGCCGGCGCCAAGAGCAGGCGCCACAGCGCGCCGACGATGACGGGGCTGAGCACCGCAGGGAAGAAGAACACCGACTGGAAGAAGGCAGCGCCCCTGCCGCGCAGGAAAAGCAGCCAGGCGAACAGGAGGCCGAGCCCGTTCTGCAGCACCATGATGCCGAAGAACCACGCGATGTTGTGCCAGAGCGCCCCGTAGAGCCGCGCGCCGCTCGGAAACACGAACAGCCGCGTGAAGTTCGCCAGCCCCGCGAACTCCTGCATGCGCAGCCCCTTCCAGGTGAAGAAGCTGCCCCACAGCGACATGAGCAGCGGATAAAGCACGAACAGCCCGTAGCCGGCCAAGGCCGGCAGGATGAACAGCACCGCCATGCGCTGCTGCGTGCGCTGGAGGCTGGTCGTGCGGCGAGGCTTGATCATGCGCTGCGTTCTATCGAGGAAAAAGCGCCGGCCGCGTCTCGGCCGACGCCGCTCCTTCACTGCTTCGGCTTGAACCAGGTGGCGGCGGCCGCCTGCATGTCGGCCGCCAGCTTCTCTGGCGCGACATTGCCTTCGACCATGTCGATGATCCCGGACTGCAGCACCGACGACGCCGTCGGCGTTTGCCAGCGGAAGCCGACCAGCGTCAGGTAGGGCGTTGAGTTCTTCGCCATCTCCATCATCTTGGAAAGCACCGGGTCCTTCACGGTGACGTCGGTGCGGGCGGGCGGCCAGCCGAGCTCGTCGGCGAAGGCCTGCGCGAATTCGGCCGAGGCCATGTAGTTCAGCACCTTGGTCGCCGCTTCCTTGTTCTGGCTTTCGGAGACCAGACCATAGGAGCCATCCGAGAAGGCCGAGGTGTAGAGCTTGGTCGAGGCATCGTCGGCCGGGAATGGGAAGATCGAGAATTTCAGCTTCGGGTTCTGCGACTTGAAGCTGCCGTTCTCGAACGAGCCGCCGAAGAACATCGCCGCCTTGCCGCCGATGAACTGCTGCGTCGCGGTCGTGTAGTCGATGCCGGCAAAACCGTCGGAATAATAGGGCTTAAGCTCGGCGAAGCGCTTCAGCGCCGCGACATAGCGGGGATCCTCGAAAGTCGCCTTGCCGCTCATCATCTCGTCATAGAAACCCGGGCCGTAAAGCGTCGGCCCGATGACGCCGACGCCGATCTCCAGCTCCCAGGCCGAGCCGTTGGCGCCGCCATTGGCGATCGGCGTGATGCCCGCCGCCTTGAGCTTCTCGCAGGCGGCGACGAAGTCCCTGTAGGTCTTGGGGACCTCGATGCCTTGCGCTGCAAAAATGTCTTCATTGTAGAACACGCCCATCATCGGCACCGAATAGGGCACGCCGTAGATCTTGCCGTCGGCACGGCCGCGCGCGCCGCCAAGCGCGGCATCCGGCATGTTCTTCAGTTCCGCCACGCTGTCGTCGAGCGCGTCGAGATAGCCGCCTTCGATGAAGGGCTGCAATTCGCCATAGGCCTTGAGCTGCGCGATATCGGGCCCGCGACCGCCGCGCAGCGCCGTGCTCAGGCGGTTCTGGTAATCGGCGTCGGGCGTGAACTGGATGTCGACCTTGATATCGGGGTTCTTCTTCTCGAAGGCCTCGAAGATGCGGTGCATCGCTGCCTCGTCCTCGGTGCGCCAGCTCCACAGCGTCACCGTCGAATCGGCGCGGGCCGGCAGCGTCGTAAAGATGGCCGCGCTGGCGGCGGCAACGCCGCCGATCAGGCCGAGCACGGCGCGCCGGTGTATGGAAAGCATGCTCATTACCAGTTCTCCCATTGTTTCGGTTTTGAGGTCCGCGCGGCAAGCGGCAGAAGGCACTCGTCGCAACTCGTCTGCTTTTCCACAAAGTCATTATAACGACATGATGCCATTCGCAAGACCGGTCAGGACGTTTGCGGCCGCTGGCCGATCGAGATGTGCGAAGGGAGTATCGATATATCTATCTGATTAATATATGTAATTAAGAGAAGCCGACATTACCCGGATTTTTGATCCCACAAATCTGATCCAAACCTTCGCATGCAAGGGGCTTGCGCCCTTGCTCAAACTTGTCATAACGTCATTTGCTCTTGTCACGGCTTATGTGGAGGATGCCGATGTCGCTTGCCTGGATTTCGAAGCTGACTCTCGCCGCGGGGCTCGTTGCGCTGCCCGCGACCGGCTGGGCGCAATCGGTCAACATCTCCTATCTCACCCACTGGTCGCCGGAGACGGTGGCACTGCTCGAGGCAGCGGCCAAGGATTTTTCCAAGCAGAATCCCGATGTCGCCGTCACCGTGCGCGCGGTTCCGTTCGGCGATCTCTTGACCACGCTGCGCTCGCAGGGCGGCTCCTCCGACGGCCCGACCATCGGCGGCATCTACGATCTGTGGCTGCCGGAACTGGCGAGGGACAAGCTCGTCGCCCCTGCTCCCGACGCTGTTGCCGGCGAGGTGAAGAGTGCCTGGCCCGCCGGCGTCGTCAGCGCCGCCTCGGTCGGCGGCACGCTCTACGGCATCCCGAACGAGATCGACGTCTATGCGCTGAACTACAACAAGGAATTGTTCAAGGAAGCAGGCATCGGTGCGCCTCCGAAAACATGGGCCGAATTCAAGGATGCCGCCGCGAAGCTGACCGACAAGGACAAGGGCCAGCAGGGCTTCGGTATGATCAATTCATGGGCGGCGGGGGTGGTCCATCCTTTCGCCTCGCTGCTCGTCTCCAATGGTGGCAACCTGGTCAAGGACGGCAAGCCGGCGCTGGACAGTTCCCAGGCCGGCGAGACCTTCGCGCTCTATGAAGACTTGATAAAGTCCGGCGCGAGCAATCCGGCGATGGCGACGGCCGACGCCAACACAACGGGTCCGTTCCTCGACAATTTCGTCTCCGGCAAGACCGGCATGATCATCATGGCCAACTGGTGGGAAAGCGCGCTCAAGGCCGGCATGGGCGACAAGTTCGCAAATATCGCCACGGCGCCGATCCCGGTCGGCCCGAGCGGCGACAAGCCGCATTCGATTTCGTATTCCTGGATGACCGTCGTCAACGCCAAGGCTGGCGAGGCCGAGCAGAAGGCGGCCTGGGAGTTCCTCGCCTGGCTGAACAGCCCGAAGTCGGGCAAGAACGGCGCCTCGGCTATGTCGGATATCCTGATGTCGATGGGCATCCTGCCGTCACGCAACTCCGACATCGAGGCACACAAGGACAAGCTCGGCTCAGAGTTCCTCTCCGGCTATGTCTCGGTGCTTGCCGATGCGCACCCCTTCCCGGTCGTGCTCGGCGGCCAGGAGTTCTCGGAATCCCTGCAGCAGACGCTCGAGGCGTTGCAGTATGGCCAGGTCTCGGCCAAGGATGCGCAGGCGAACGCGCAGTCCGACGCCACGTCGATCCTGGAGCGCGCCGCCAAGTAAGTTCGGGTCGCTGACCGGAAGCAGGTGAATGGCCAAAGCTTTTCGTGCCTCGGCGGGCATCATGCTTGCGCCCGCCGTGACATTGATCGGCGTGTTCGTGCTGCTGCCGATGCTGCTTACCGTCTGGCTGTCCTTCCAGGACTGGTCGACGCAGACGCCCTTTTCCGAGGCGAGCTTCGTCGGCCTCGGTAATTTCCGCGAGATCTTCGGTCCCACCTCGGTCGGCCGCGATTTCAAGACCGCCCTGCTCAACACCACGATCTACACCGCGCTGTCCGTGGCCCTCATCCTGCCGCTGTCGGTCGTCTTCGGCCTGCTGGTCTATCAGCGCGAGGTCGCCGGCGGCACGGCGCTGCGCACGGTGCTGTTTTCCACCTACATGGTGCCGATGATCGCGGTGGCGCTGGTGTGGTCGAAGCTCTATTCGCCGAGCGAGGGCCCGTTCAACCAGTTGCTCGGCCTGGTCGGCATCGGTCCGCAGCCCTGGCTCTCCTCACCGCGTTCGGCCTTGATCTCGATCGTGCTTCTCAATGTCTGGCAGCAGGTCGGCTATTTCACCGTGCTCGCCATCGCCGGGCTGACGCAGATCCCGGGCAGCCTCTATGAGGCAGCGACGCTGGATGGCGCCAATGGCCGCGAGCAGTTCCGCTTCATCACTCTGCCTTTGCTTCGCCGCACGCTTCTCTTCAGCGCCGTCATCGCCATCATCAACGCGGTGCAGGTGTTCGAGCCGGTGGCGTTGATCACGCAGGGCGGACCGGTCGGCTCGACCAATGTGCTCACCTACCATATCCGCCGCGTCGGCATCGAACGCGCGCAGGGCGGGCTGGGCTCGGCCATGGCGGTGATGCTGATGGTCTCGCTGATCGTCTGTGTTTCGGCGTTGTTTGCCTTCGTCAACCGCAAGGACAGCGAATGATCGCTGTAACCCGACCGCTCGCCCGCAAGCGCCCTTCGGGCCGCAAGGCGCTGCTTGCGACCGCAATGCTTCTCGTAGCCGTCGCCTCCGCCTTCCCGCTGGCCTGGATGGTGCTGTCCAGCCTGAAGACGCCGGCCGAGACCATGCAGGTGCCGCCGGTCTGGATCCCGCGCACGCCGACCCTCGAAGCCTATGGCAAGGTCGCCGGCGTCATCAATCTTGGACGCTCGATGTGGAATTCCTTGGTCATCGCCTCGGTGACCACGGCGGGCATCCTGGTCACCAGCATGATGGCCGGCTATGCCTTCGCCAAATATTCCTTTCCCGGCCGCTCGCTGCTGTTCTCGCTGCTGATCGCCACAATGTTCCTGCCGCCGATCGTGACGCTGATCCCGCTCTACCGCATGGTCGGCTCGATCGGGCTGAACGCCAGCCTCGACGGCATCATCGTGCCCAACCTCGCCAATGCCTTCGGCATCTTCCTGATGCGCCAATTCATCGCCGGCGTGCCGGACGAGCTGATCGACGCCGCGCGCATGGACGGCGCCTCCGAACTGCTCATCCTCTACAAGATCGTGGCGCCGAGCGTCGCGCCCGCGATCGCGGCCCTGGCGCTGTTCGCCTTCGTCTATCATTGGAACAGCTATCTGTGGCCGCTCACCGTGCTGCAGGGCAATGCCGACGCCTACCCGATCGTCATCAGCCTCAGCCGGCTGCTCAGCTACAATCGCGGCGCGGTCAACACCAGCCTTGTGATGGCCGGCGCGACGCTCGCCGTGCTGCCGCCGCTGGTTCTGTTCGTCTTCCTGCAGCGCTTCTTCGTCGATTCGATCGTCGGCTCGGCGATCAAGGGTTGAACCGCGCCGGCGTCCACGCCCCTCCAGCCGCGTTCGACTCCACCGCCGCGGCGACAAACTTCACGCCGCGCGCGCCGTCGACCACGTCGGGCACCTGCGCCGCGCGCGCTGGGTCGACCTCACCGCCCGAGCGATGCGCGCGGATGATATCGGCCGCGTCGCGGTAGAAATTGGCGAAGGCCTCGATATAGCCTTCCGGATGCGCCGCCGGCATGCGCGAGACGCGCCTCGCTTCCTCCGTCGAGCCATGGCCGCCGCGCACCAGCGTGCGCGTTTCCTCGCCATAGGGCGAGAAGCGCAGCTCCTCCGGCCGCGACCCAGACCATTCGAGCCCGGCCTTCTCGCCATAGATGCGAACCGACAGATCGTTGTAGTGGCCGGGCGAGGTCTGGCTGGCCAGGATCGTGCCGCGCGCCCCGCCTGCCCAGCGCAAGAGCACATGGGCGTTGTCGTCGAGCCGCCGCCCCGGCACGGCCGTGAAGAGGTCGGCGGAAACCGCCTCGGCCTCGAAACCGGAAATGAAGCTCGCGAGGTTGAAGGCATGGACGCCGATGTCGGCGAGCACCGCCGACTGGCCGGCGCGCGCCGGATCGGTGCGCCACTCCGCCTGCTTCTGGCCCTCGGCGTCGATCGGCTTGGTCAGCCAGTCCTGGATATAGGCGCCATGCACCGACACGATGCGGCCGAGCTCACCCGCCGCTACCATTTCGCGCGCCTGACGCACCATGGCGTAGCCGGTGTTGTTGAGCGTGACGACGAAGCGGCGCTGTTTCGCTTTCGTGAGCGCCACCAGCGCTTGCGCCTCATCGAGCGTCGTCGACAGCGGCTTGTCGCAGATCACGTCGATGCCGGCTTCGAGGAAGGCGGTGGCGACCGGCGCATGCAGATGGTTGGGCGTGACGATGACCACCGCCTCGATGCCGTCCGGCTTTGCCGCTTCGGCCTTCGCCATGGCGCGGTAGTCGGCATAGCTGCGCTCCGGCGCGATGCCGATTTCCGCGGCGGAGGCCGCGGCGTTCTCCGGATCCGAGGACAAAGCACCCGCCACCAGCGCGATCTGGTCGTCGAGCCGCATGGCCAGCCGATGCACGGCGCCGATGAAAGCATTGCGGCCGCCTCCGACCATGCCGACCCGCAGGCGTTGACGTGACGTACCATCAGCGGTTGCATAGACCATGATTGCGATTATTCTCCCTAAGGTTCGCTATAGCGGTCGACGCGGATGTTTGCCGTAACCGTCGTCGTTGTTTTCGAATGATATTTCTATTTTTTGTTTTGTAAAACGATTGTGCCGCGTTAGCTTTTACCCAGGCTCAGGTGATGGGCCGCATCCGGAGGGCAGGGATCGGATGACGCATCCGATGGTTGGGGTCACGATGAGGCATATCCTATGAGCGGCCGCGGCAAGGCGGCCGACGAGCCGTCCACACACAGCCTGGAGACGGCGGCGAGAAAGCGGAGCCGATCACTGGCAGCACTTGGCTACACCAAGCCGCAAACCTACGAAGAGCTGCGGGCGGTGCTTTCGTCAGGCACCGTGCATTTCCCAAAGCGGCTTCGCCAGGTCGCGATCTTTCTCTGGCAGCATCCGAGCGAAGTGGCGCTGGGCACGATCGCGCAGGTGGCGGAGCAGGCCGGCGTGCAGCCCTCGACCCTGGTGCGCTTCGCGCAGATCTTCGGCTATTCCGGCTTCTCCGATTTCCAGGTCCTGTTCAAGGACCGCATGAAAGGCTCCTGGCCGGACCCGCAAGGCAGCCAGGAAAAGGCAGCGGAGCCGAACGCGAACCTGCATTTTCTCAACGGCATGGTCGGTGCCTGCCAAGCCTCGCTCGGCCGCATCGGCACCGGTTTCGACATCGACAGTTTCGAAACGATGATCGATCATCTGGCGGCGGCCGAGCTGATCTATGTGATCGGCAGCAAGCGCGCCTTCCCCGTCACCACCTATCTGTCGCTGACGCTCTCCCAGCAGGGCGTGCGCAACGTGCTGGTCGACAATGTCGGCTCGACCGCGCTCGACCAGGTCGGCTGCATCACGCCGCGCGACGCGGTGCTGGCCGTCTCCTTCAGCCCCTATAATTCGATCACGCCCGACCTCGTCGCCGTCGCGCATGAGCGCAAGGCGCGCATCGTCACCATCACCGACAGCACCTTTTCGCCGCTGGTGAAGCTCTCCGACACCTGGCTCGAAGTGGTCGAGCAGGATTTCGCCGGCTTCCGCTCGCTCGCGGCCTCGCTGGCGGTCGGCATGGCTTTGGTCCACGGCGTGGTCGAGCGGCGGACAAACTGACCGACATGGTTGACTAAAGAGAACCGTCATTCCATATTCAAAAAAATAGAAACTTTGTTCCAGGAGGAGGAATGGAGGTTCGTCTCGACGGCAAGGTGGTGCTGGTCACCGGCGCGACGCAAGGCATCGGCCGGGCGATCGCCGAGATCGCCGCGCGCTCCGGCGCCGCCGGCCTGCTGATCACTGGCCGTGACCGGAAACGCGGCGACGCTGCCGCGGCAGACCTCTCCGCCATGGGCACCGCGGCGGCCTTCGCGTCCGCCGACCTCGGCGATCCCGAAGCCCCGGCGCAACTGGCGCAGGCCTGCATCGAACGCTTCGGCCGCATCGATGGCCTGGTCAACGCCGCCGGCCTGACCGACCGCGCTTCCTTCATCGATGCCAGCCTCGACGATTGGGCATCGCTGTTTGCCGTCAATGCCCGCGCGCCCTTCTTCCTGATGCAGGCCGCGATCGCCGACATGAAGAAGCGCGGACAAGGCGGCGCGATTCTCAACATCCTGTCGATCAACGCGCATTGCGGATCGCCGGAGCTTGCCGTCTATTCCGCCACCAAGGGCGCGCTGGCAACGCTGACCAAGAACGCCGCCAATGCCCACCGCTTCGACCGCATCCGCGTCAACGGCATCAATGTCGGCTGGACCGACACGCCGGCGGAGCGCGTCATGCAGGCCGAGACGCTGGGCCAGGGTCCGGGCTGGCTTGACGCGGCCAATGCGACGCAGCCCTTCGGCCGGCTGTTCTCCGTGACCGACATCGCCAGCCTGGCCGTCTTCCTGCTTTCCGATGCGGCCGGCCCGATGACCGGCACGCTGGTCGACCAGGAGCAATGGGTGATCGGGGCCAACCGGTGAGTGCGCCCGAAAACCTCGGCCCTGCCCTGCTCGGCCGCTTGCCGTCCGACGTCCGCAAGCCGGCTTACGATCGCGCCGAGCTCAAGTCGGGTATCGCCCATATCGGCGTCGGCGCTTTCCATCGTTGCCATCAGGCCGAATACACCGACGACCTCCTTGCACAGGATTTCGACCGCTGGGGATTGGTCGGCATCAACATAAGGCCGCCTCTGCTTGCCGAGACGCTCGGCAAACAGGACGGACTGTACACGCGCCTCATCCGCCAGAACGACGAGGTCGAAGCGCGCATCGTCGGCAGCATCGTGCGCGTCGTCGACAGCCAGGACAATGCGGCGCCGGCACTCGAGGTGCTCGCCTCGCCCGACATCGAGATGGTCACCATGACGGTGACAGAGAAAGGCTATTGCCACATCCCGTCGAGCGGCGCGCTCGACCTCAACCACCCCGACATCGCGCATGATCTCGCCAATCTCGAGACGCCGCGCAGCGTGCCAGGCATCCTGGCAAGGGCGCTGGAATTGCGCATGGCCACGCATCGCCGGCCGGTGACGCTGTTGTCCTGCGACAACATCCCGACCAACGGCACCATTCTCGGCAACGTCGTGCGCACATTCGCCGAGCGACGCGGCGGCAAGCTGGCGGACTGGATCGAAGCCAATGTCGCCTTCCCCTCGGCCATGGTCGACCGCATCGCGCCGGCGACGACCGAGGCCGATATCGACACCATCGAGCAGCGCTTCGGCTACCGCGACGCCGCCGTGGTGGTGGGCGAACGCTTCCGCCAATGGGTGATCGAGAACCGCTTCGCCGGCCGCGTGCCGCGTTGGGACCGCGTCGGCGCGACCTTCGTCGACGACGTCACTGCGTTCGAGCATCTCAAGATGCGGGTGCTGAACGGCGCCCAGACGACGCTCAGCTATCTCGGCGTTCTGGGCGGCTTCGAGCATACGTTCGAAGCGATCGCCGATCCGCTTCTCGCAACCTTCGTCCGCCGCATGCTGACGGAGGAAACGCTGCCCACGCTGATGCCCGTGCCCGGCATCCAGCCGTCGGCCTATGTCGAGCAGAGCCTGTCGCGCCTCACCAACACGGCGATCCGCCATCGCAACCACCAGATCGCCACCGACGGCTCGCAGAAGATCGTGCAGCGCCTGCTGAACCCGATCCGCGACCGCCTGGCAAAGGGCGACAGCATTGCGCTCCTCTCGGTGCCTGTCGCCGGCTGGATGGCCTATCTGATCAGGGCTTCCGCGCGCTTCGGTCGCGCCTGGCAGGTATCCGACCCCTTTGCCGGGAAAATCGCGGCGATCGCCGACCGCATCGGTTCGGACAGCGGTGCGCTTGTCGATTCGATCCTCGCCATCGACGCTATCTTCGACCCGTCCTTGGCCGCCAACGCGATATTCCGGGCCCATGTCGTCGGCGGGCTCGATGGTCTGCTTTCAAGCGATCCGATGGGCTTTGTCGGACAAGTCTGCGTTGGGCCAACCGATGCGCGGTTGAAGCAGCCGGCGCGATCTGCATAGTTAGGAACTGGGAGGCAACATGAAGCTTGGACTGCTGACAGCACCATTTCCGGATACGCCGCTCGGCGAGGTCGCCGACTGGGCACGCTCGGTCGGCTTCGAGGCGCTGGAAATCGCCTGCTGGCCGAAAGCATCCGGCGGGGCCCGCCGCTATGCCGGCACCAGCCATATCGACGTTGACGTCTCGGCCGCGCAGGCCAAGGACATCGCCACAGAGCTTGCCGGCAAGGGCCTCACCATCTCGGGCCTCGGCTTCTACCCCAATCCGCTCCATCCCGACCGGGCGCATCGCGAGGCGGTGATCGATCATCTGAAGAAGGTGATCGTGCTGGCGAGCCGCATGGGGGTCTCGCTCGTCAACACCTTCTGCGGCGGCGACGCCTCGAAGACTGTCGACGCCAACTGGGAAGACGCGCAGAAGGTCTGGCCGGCGATCATTGCCCATGCCCGCGAGCATGGCGTGAAGCTCGCCTTCGAGAACTGCCCGATGATCTTCAGCTATGACGAATGGCCGGGCGGGCACAACATCGCCTACTCGCCCTATATCTGGCGCCGCATCCTGGAAGCCTGGGGCGGCGACGTCGGCATGAATTTCGATCCCTCGCATCTCGTGTGGCAGATGATCGACAAGGAGCGTTTCATCCGCGAGTTCGGCAAGAGCATGCTGCATGTGCATGCCAAGGACCTGATGATTGATCATGATGGTTTGTACGAGCGCGGAATCCTTTCGGCCGGCATAGGTTGGCAGGTGCCGCGCATGCCGGGGCTTGGGGACATCGACTGGAGCAGGATTTTTTCGGGCCTCTACCGGGCCGGCTATGACGGGCCGGTCATCATCGAGCATGAGGACCGGCGCTTCGAGGGGACGGATGAGAAGGTGAAGCGCGGCTTCCTGCTTGCGCGCGACGTCCTGCGCCCCTTCATCAAATGAGGAAAGCTTGGCGCCGATCGCATCGGCGCCCTGGAACTGAACTAAAAAACGAACTGAACTGAAAAGATCAATGTGGAGGAGTACTGAAATGAAAAGACATCTGACCGCGGCCACGCTACTTGCCGGCGCCGCCTTGCTTGCCTCGGTGGGCGTCTCGGCCGCCGCCGGCAAGTACACGATCGGCATTTCCAACACCGTGCAGGGCAATGGCTGGCGCGAGGAAATGATCTGCGCGATGAAGGCGCAGGCGCTCGCTTCCGGCGAAGTGGCGAAGCTCAACATCGCCCACCGCAACACCGACGCCGCCGGCCAGCTCGAGGACATCCGCAACCTGATCAGCGCCAAGGTCGACGCCATCGTCGTCAACCCGGCCGATCCGGCCGGCATCAAGGCCGGGCTCGAGGAAGCCACCAAGGCCGGCATCGTCGTCGTCGCCGTCGACCAGGCGGTGACCGAGCCGTCCGCCTACATCATCTCCAACAACCAGGAACAGTACGCCTATCTCGGCGCCAAGTGGCTGTTCCAGCAGATGGGCGGCAAGGGCGAGGTGTTCTATATGCGCGGCGCCGCCGGTGCTTCGGCCGACTCAGATCGCGACAAAGGCTTCAAGAAGGCGCTGGCCGAGTTTCCGGATGTGAAGGTCGCGCAGGAAGTCTTCACCGGCTGGCAGCAGGATCAGGCCAAGCAGCAGATCCTGTCCTTCCTCGCCACCGGCACCCCGATCAACGGCATCTGGACCTCCGGCATCGACAACGTCATCGTCGACGCGCTGGTCGAGCAGCAGGCGCCGATGGTACCTGTGGTCGGCGCCGACAATGCCGGCTTCGTCGGCCAGTTGAGCTCGGTCAAGGGGCTGGTGGGCGCGGCCGTCACCAATCCCGGCTCGATCGGCGGCGCCGGCATGACGCTGGCGCTGCAGATCCTCGACGGCAAGAAGCCGGCGCAGCAGACCGTGCTGGTCAATCCCGAGCTCTGGGAGAACGCCACCGACGCAGGCAAGGCCAAGCTGAAGAGCGTCGTCGACCCGTCGCTCAGCCCCGAATGGCCGGTCTCGATCTCGATCCCGGACTGGACGACCTACACCAAGGACCAGATCATCGCCTGCAAGGGCCCGGGCGAATAAGAAGATGAGACGCCCTTCTGCCTTCTCCCCTTGTGGGAGAAGGTGGATCGGCGCATAGCGCCGAGACGGATGAGGGGTGTTCCAGCGGAGTGAGACGCTGGCGTTCCCTGGAACACCCCTCATCCGTCGCCTTCGGCGACACCTTCTCCCACAAGGGGAGAAGGGGGAGCTCGCCTGCTTCAGCCGCCTGCACTAGTTTCTGGAACGAGAACCACACGATTTGACAACAGACCCGTCGCCGCAAAGCCCTCTCCTCGACGCCATCGGCGTGGCGAAGAATTACGGCGCGGTTGCCGCGCTGCGCAACGCCTCGCTGTCCGTGCTGCCGGGCGAGGTGCACGCGCTGATGGGCGCCAACGGCGCCGGCAAGTCGACCCTGGTGAAGATCCTGACCGGCGCGATCAAGGCGGACGCCGGGCGCATCCTGATCCACGGCCAGCAGCTCGATGTCCGCTCGCCCGCCGCCGCCCGCCGCGCCGGCCTGGTGCCGGTCTACCAGGAACCGGCGCTGATCCCGGACCTCGACGTGCTCTCCAATCTCAGGCTCACCGGCACGCCGGTCGAGCCTTTCCGCGCCTGGGTGCGCGAGCTCGGCATTCCCGATCTCGACATCCGCGAGACCGCCCGCCATATCCCCTTGGCCATCCTGCGCGTGCTCGATCTGGCGCGCGCTTTGGCGGTCGAGCCCGACGTGCTTCTGCTCGACGAGATGACCGCGGCATTGCCGGCGAACCTCGCCGAGAAAGTGCTGGAAGTCGTGCGCCGCCAGGGTGACGCCGGCCGCTCCGTCATCTTCATCTCGCACCGTTTCGTCGAGATCTCCGCGCTCTGCGACCGCGCGACCGTGCTGCGCGACGGCTCCACGGTCGGTGTCGTCGACATCGAGCCGGGCATCGAGGAAAGAATAGTCGAGATGATGCTCGGCACCCGTATCGAGAAGACCCGCGTCACCGCCCGCGCGGCAAATGATGTGGCGGTCGCCGGCGGCGGCCGTCCGCGACTGTCGGTGCGCAACCTGCAGCTTGGCACCAAGCTCAACGACGTCTCCTTCGATCTCGCCAATGGCGAGGTCGCCGGCGTCTTTGCGCTCGAGGGTCAAGGCCAGGACGAGCTCTTCGCAGCACTTGCCGGCTCGATCCGCCCGACCGGCGGCACCATCGACGTCGACGGCGCGCCGGCAAAATTCTCGCATCCGAGCGACGCCATCCAGGCCGGCATCGCCTATGTGCCGGGCGACCGCGCCGAGGCTTTGGCCATGCAGCGCTCGGTGCGCGAGAACATCGCGCTGCCCTTCAGCGCCGCGTTGCGCAAATGGGGGCCGATCCGCATGCGCCGCGAGCAGGTGGTGGTTTCCAGCGCCATCGCCAGGCTGCAGATCGACACCCGCGCCCAGGGCGAGGTGCAGCGCCTCTCCGGTGGCAACCAGCAGAAGGTGACCATCGCCCGCTGGATCGCGGCCAACGCCCGCACCATCCTTTGCTTCGATCCGACGCGCGGCATCGATGTCGGCACCAAGCAGGAAATCTACAAGCTGCTGCGCGAGCTGGCCGGCCAGGGCAAGTCGGTGCTGTTCTACACATCCGAGATGGAAGAGGTGCAGCGTGTCTGCGACCGCGTCATCGTCATCTTCGGCGGCCGCGTCGTCGACACCTTCCCGGTCGAAGAGGCCGACGAAGCGGCATTGATGCGCGCCGCCTACGGCCTGCCGCGCGGCGCCAAGGCGGATGTCGGCATCCTTGCCGAGGTCAAACCCGGTTCCAGCGCGGAGGCCGCGCCATGAGCCGCTTCTTGCGCAACCAGGGCTGGGTCGCGGGTCTCTTCGCCCTGCTGATCTTCCTCTTCGTCGTCACCAAGCTGATCCAGCCGGCCTATGGCAGCGGCGACTTCGGCTCGCTCGCGCGGGCGGTGCTGCCCTACGCTTTCGCCGTCGCCGCCCAGACCGTCGTCGTCATCGCCGGCGGCATCGACCTTTCGGTCGCCGCCATGATGGCGCTGACCAGCGTGACCGCGGCCTCGATGATGAACGGCGCCAGCGAGGAATATGCGCTGTTCGTCGTGCCCTTCGTGCTCGCCATGGGGTTCGTGCTCGGCGCGCTGAACGGCGTCCTCATCGTCGTCACCCGTGTGCCGGACATCGTCGTCACGCTTGCGACGCTGTTCGTGCTGCAGGGCGCGGCACTGCTCGTGCTTGGCGCGCCCGGCGGCGCAGCCGCCGAATGGCTGAAAGCAAGCGTCATCGGCACCATGCCGCTCCCCGGCCTGCCGGATTGGGCCGACGCCTGGGTGCCGAAGGCGCTGGTGCTGCTCGTCGTTTGCCTCTGCATCATCTGGATTCCGCTCAGGCGCTCACGCCTCGGCCTTTCCATCTATGCCATCGGCAGCAATGAGCTCGCCGCCTTCCGCAGCGGCGTGCCGGTGGCGCGCACCAGGATCATCGCCTATGCGCTGTCCGGCCTGTTCGCCGCGATGGGCGGGCTGTCGCTGACCATCAGCACCGGCATCGGCGCGCCGATCCCCGGGCCTTATCTGCTCGCCAGCGTCGCGGCGGTGGTGCTGGGCGGCGTCGCGCTCGGCGGCGGCAAGGGCGGCCTGCTCGGGCCGATCATCGCCGTCTTCGTGCTGAGGCTGGTGCGCACCGACCTGACGCTTCTGGCCATCGATCCGAACGTCACCGCGATCATCGAAGGCTTGATCATGGTCGCGGTGGTGATGTTCGGCGCCTTCATCACCATGCGCAGCCGCCCGGCGGGAGCAACGTCATGACCGACATCGCGACCATGCCCCAGCCCGTCTCGTTCGGCCGCCGCATCAAGCGCTTCATGGCGGACCGGCCGCTCATCCCATTGATCATCCTGCTGATCATTCTTGTGGTGATCCTGCAGATCCTGCGCCCCGGCATCGTCAACGAGCGCTGGCTCGCCAACACGGCGAAATTCGCCATTCCGCTGGCGATCCTCGCCGGCTGCCAGACCATGACCATGCTGACCGGCGGCATCGACCTTTCCGTCGGCACCGTGGCGACGATGAGCGCCTTCATCATGGCGACGCAGATCGTCAACCAGGATCCGGCGGTGGCTTTCCTGCTGGCCATGCTGCCCGCCGTGCTGATCGGCCTCGTCAACGGCATCGGCGTCGGCGTGTTCCGGGTGCATCCGCTGATCATGACACTCGGCACCAGCCTGATCGGCACCGGCTTCCTGCAGGTCTATCAGCGCACCGTGATCGCGTCCGGCGCGAAAATCCCGGATTTCCTCAACTGGCTGGGTACCGGCGTCACCTATGGCTTTCCCAACGCGCTTCTCCTGTTCGTGCCGGTGGCGGTGCTCATCGTCTTCATGCTGAACCGCACCGGCTTCGGCCGCCTGCTCTATGCCGTCGGCGACAATGAACGCGCGGCGCGGCTGTCAGGCGTCCGCTACTGGCAGGTGATCGTTGCGCTGTACGTGCTCTCCAGCCTGCTCGCCGGCATCACCGGCCTGCTCTATATCGGCCTGATCAAGGCGCCCTCGCTGTCGCTCGCCGAACCGCTGGTGCTGCCCTCGGTGGCCGCCGCCGTCATTGGCGGCACGTCGATCTTCGGCGGCCGCGGCGGCTACACGGGCACCATCATCGGCGCGCTGATCCTGACCGTGCTGACGACGCTGCTCACCATCCTGCAGATGCCCGAAGGCGGCCGCCGCATCCTGTTCGGCTTCATCGTGCTGTTCGTGACGGCGGCCTATCTGCGGATCATCGAGGACCGGTAGAGCCTGCGCACCGCTCACTCCGCCGCTTGCACCTGGCGAGCATCGATGATCGCCCTGATTTCCGAGCGGCAAGAGCCGCAATTGGTGCCGGCGCGCAGTGTCGAGCCGATCGCCTCCAGGCTATTGCATCCGGCGGCGACCGCCGAAGCGAGCTGGTTGGCGCCGACATGGAAGCATGCGCACACGACCCGTCCGATGGCCGGCATGGGCACCGGCGAGCGTCCCGACAAAAGCGCATGGCGATCGGTCGCCGACAGCGGCTGGCGCGTGGCGAGCAGCGACACCAGCCATTCCCGCGCCGGCAGTTGATCCGGAGCGGCGACCAGCAGGGCTTCCGCCATGGCGCCGGCATCGTCAATGGCGGCCGCGCGATAGGCGAGCCCGCGCCGGTCGGTGTACTCCAGGAGCTGATCCCGTCGCTGGACGCCGAGCAGCTTGCGCGCCAGGAGAATGCCCTGGTCCGGCGGTTCGGTTCCTGTCAGTTCGTAGACCCAGCCGCCCTCGACCGCACACCGGCTCCAGTGGACGAAACCCGTCGGCCTGAGATCGCGGCGCGTGATGAGCACGCCGGCCCAGCCGGTCTCTTCCCGCACGATCCTCGCCGGAACATGCTTGAGCTCTGGCTGGCCGGAATGCGGGTCGGTGACCGGCGATGACAGCAGGCCGGCGGAGGCCTTGGCCGCGAACTGCCCGCTCCAATGCATGGGCATGAAGGCCTGGCCGCGCCGCTGTGCCTCCGTCACGCGCACCCGTGCCCGGACGAAGCCGAAGCGCGTCGAAAGATGGGCGAGATCACCATCCTTGAGATTGTGCGCGGCTGCATCGACCGGATGGAGATCGACCGCCGGTTCCGGCGCGTTCGCCATCAAACGCGGCACGTTGCCGGTGCGCGTCATGGTGTGCCACTGGTCGCGCAGCCGGCCCGTATTCAGGGCCAGCGGATAGTCGGCATCGACGGTGAAGGCCGTCGCCTCCTGCCGCACCGGCACGAAACGCGCGCGGCCGTCCGACGTCGGGAAACGGTCATCGCCGAACAATCTTGTGAGCTGCTCGTGCCGATCGAGCGCGGGCCAGTGGCGCGGTGCCAGGGTGGCGTATTCCGCATCGCCGAGGTCCGCCAGGCCGCCAAGGTCGAACAGGCGCTCGCCATTGTTCTCGAAAGCGGAGAGTGCGGCATGCTCGCGGAAAATCTCGGCCGGCGTCTGGTAGACGAAGGCGTTGCCGAAACTCATGCGCACGGCGACGTCGCGGATGATGCGCCAATCGGCTCTCGCTTCGCCCGGCGATGGCAGGAACGGCCGCTGGCGCGAGAGGCGCCGCTCCGAATTGGTGACCGTGCCGTCCTTCTCGCCCCAGGCGGCGGCCGGCAGCAGCACGTCGGCATAGCGCGTGGTGTCGGTGCGAGTGACATCCGACACCACCACGAAATCGCATTTCGACAACGCGGCGCGCACGCGCGAAGCATCCGGCATCGAGACGGCTGGATTGGTGCCCATCACCCACAGCGCCTTGATGCGGCCGTCGGCGACCGCCTGGAACATGTCCATGGCCTTCAGGCCGCCGCGCCGCGCGATGTCGGGCGCATTCCAGAAGCGGGAGACGCGGTCGATGTTGGCCTCATCCGCGAAGTCCATGTGGGCGGCCAGCTGGTTGGCGAGACCGCCCACCTCGCGCCCGCCCATGGCGTTCGGCTGCCCGGTGACCGAGAACGGCCCCATGCCGGGCTTGCCGATGCGGCCGGTGACGAGATGGCAGTTGATGATGGCGTTGACCTTGTCGGTGCCATGCGCCGACTGGTTGACGCCCTGGCTGTAGACGGTGACGGTTCGCTCGGTCTCGGCAAAGAGATCGTAGAAGGCCTGCACATCGGCGGCCACCAATCCGCAGCCTTTCGCGACGCGCGCGACCGACGGCGCATCGGCGCTGGCCAACGCGGCAGCGGCGTCGAAGCCCGAGGTACTTCCGCGGATGAAATCAGCATCGACCTTTCCGACCTGCACCAGATGCGCGAGCAGCCCGTTGAACAACAGCACATCCGTGCCCGGATCGAGCGCCAGATGCAGGTCGCATTCGTCGGCCGTGGCGGTGCGGCGCGGATCGATGACGACGATTTTCGTCCCGCGTTCGTTCCGTGCCGCGAGCATGCGCTGGTAGAGCACCGGATGGCACCATGCGGCGTTGGAGCCGGTGAGCACGATGAGATCGGCGCGCTCGAAATCCTCATAGATGCCGGGAACGATATCCTCGCCGAAGGCGCGGCGATGGCCGGCGACGGACGACGCCATGCAGAGCCGCGAATTGGTGTCGATGTTGGCCGAGCCGATAAAACCCTTCATCAGCTTGTTGGCGACGTAATAGTCTTCGGTGAGCAATTGACCGGAGACGTAGAAGGCAACCGAGTCCGGCCCATGCTCGGCAATCGTCCGCGAGAATTTCTCAGCGACGAGATCGAGCGCGTCGTCCCAGCTCGCCGGCTTGCCGAGAATTTCCGGCCGCAACAAACGGCCTTCGAGGCCGAGCGTTTCGTCAAGCGCGGCACCCTTCGAGCACAGCCGCCCGAAATTGGCCGGATGATCGGGGTCACCGCGGACGGTTGTCGTGCCGTCCGCGGTGACCTCGGCCAGCACGCCGCAGCCCACCCCGCAATAGGGGCAGGTGGTCCTCACCTCGCGTGCTTCCTCCATGCCTCAGGCCGCTTTCGAGGCCAGCGCCTCGAGCGCGATGAAGAGCCGTTCGCCCTCGACCTTGACGGGAAGCGTCCTCACCGAGCCTTCGTCCGCGCCGAGCGCCTTGCCCGTCTCCAGCGAGATCACCCAATTGTGCAGCGGACAGGTCACCGCAGCGCCATGGACGATGCCCTGGCTGAGCGGTCCGCCTTTGTGCGGGCAGTGGTCATCGATGGCAAAGACCTGGTCGTCGGCGGTGCGGAAGACAGCGATCTTGCCTTGCGGGGTGGCCACGCAACGCGCGCCGCGGGGTGGGATGTCGGCGATGGAGCCGATGGCGATCCAGTTCATGTTGGTCATTCCGCCGCCTCCGCGAAACCGACCGACGCCATCGGCCGGAATTCATGCTTATCCTTGCCGGACACGCGCTCCGACCACGGATCGACCTGCGCGAATTTCTGGCTGAGGACGAAGCGCTCGTAATAGGCTTTGCGCTTTTCGGCATCGTCCAGGATCTGCTTCTTGATCTCGGCGGTGCCGATGCGCTTGGCCCATTTGTAGATGCGCTCCAGATAGCGGGCCTGCTCGCGGTACATCTGGACGAGCGCCACGATCACCTCCAGCGCCTCGTCCTCGGTCTTCAGCAGGCCGAGCACCTCGGTGCCCTTGATGTCGAGGCCGGCCGCACCCGCGAAGTGGATCTCATAGCCAGAGTCGACGCAGACCACGCCGACATCCTTGCAGGTCGCTTCCGCGCAATTGCGCGGGCAGCCTGACACCGCCATCTTCACCTTGGCCGGCGTCCAGGATCCCCACATGAACCTCTCGATGCGGATGCCGAGCCCGGTCGAATCCTGTGTGCCGAAGCGGCACCAGTCGGTGCCGACACAGGTCTTCACCGTGCGCAGGCCCTTGGCATAGGCATGGCCGGAGACGAAGCCGGCCTTGCCGAGGTCGGCCCACACCGCCGGCAGGTCTTCCTTGCGGATGCCAAGCATGTCGATGCGCTGGCCGCCGGTGACCTTGACCACCGGGATCTCGAACTTGTCGACGACGTCGGCGATGGCGCGCAATTCGCCGGCGCTGGTCACGCCGCCCCACATGCGCGGCACCACCGAATAGGTGCCGTCCTTCTGGATGTTGGCGTGCACGCGCTCGTTGATGAAGCGCGACTGGTAGTCGTCGGCATATTGGTCCGGCCAGTCGCAGACCAGGTAGTAGTTGAGCGCCGGCCGGCACTTGGCGCAGCCGCAGGAGGTCTTCCATTCGAGCTCCTGCATGACGGCGGGGATGGTCTTCAAGCACTTCGCCTTGATCAGGCGCCGCACGTCGTCATGGCCGAGGCTCGTGCAGCCGCACATCGGCTGCACCGCCGCCGGATTGTAGGCGTCGCCCAGCGTGAGCTTCAGCAGCTGCTCGACGAGGCCCGTGCACGAGCCGCACGAGGCCGACGCCTTGGTGTGGGCGCGCACGTCGTCGAGCCCGGTCAGGCCCTTGGTTGTGATCGCGCCGGTGATCTTGCCCTTGCAGACGCCGTTGCAGCCGCAGATTTCCGCATCATCCGCCAGTGCCGCAACGGCCGCCAAAGGGTCCGAGGAAGCGCCTCCCTGGAACGCCTGGCCGAAGATCAGCGTGTCGCGCATCTCCGAAATGTCGGTCGCCTTCTTCTTGAGGTCGTTGAACCAGGCGCCGTCGCCCGTCTCGCCGAACAGCACCGTGCCGATGATGCGGTTGTCCTGCAGCACGACGCGCTTGTAGATGCCGGCCGATGCGTCACGCAGGATGATCTCTTCGCGATCCTCGCCGTCGGCGAAATCGCCCAGCGAATAGAGGTCGATGCCGGTGACCTTGAGCTTGGTCGGCGTGTCGGAATGGACGAAGCGCCTGTCCTCGCCATCCGCCAGCCCGGCCGCCGTCACCCGCGCCATTTCGTAGAGCGGCGCGACCAGCCCATAGACATGGCCGCCGACCTCGGCGCACTCGCCGAGCGCCATGATCGCTGGATCGGAGGTCCGCATACGATCGTCGACGACGATGCCGCGGTTGACCTCCAGCCCAGCCTCCTTGGCCAGGCCGATGCTGGGACGTATGCCGACCGCCATCACCACCAGTGTCGCCGGGATGATCGTGCCGTCCATCAGCTCGACGCCCTCGACCTTGCCGTTGCCGACAATGGCCTTGGTGTTGGCCTTGGTCATCACCTTGATGCCCCTCGCCTCGACGGCCTTCTGCAGCAGGTAACCGGCGGCCGGGTCGAGCTGGCGCTCCATCAGCGTCGGCATGACGTGCAGCACGGTGACGTCCATGCCGCGCTCCTTCAGCCCCGCAGCGGCTTCGAGCCCAAGCAGGCCGCCGCCGATGACGACCGCCTTGGCGCGCGACTGCGCCGCAAGCAGCATGGCGTTGACGTCATCGAGATCGCGATAGCTGAGCACGCCGGGCAATTCCTTGCCGGGCACCGGGATGATGAAGGGCACCGAGCCGGTGGCGACGACCAGCCTGTCGTAGCTTTCGGTGACGCCGTGGTCCGAAGTGACGGTCTTGGCATCCCTGTCGATGGCGACGATCCGGTGGCCCTTGTAGAGGGTGATGCCGTGCTTGATGTACCAGCCGTCGCCATGGATGACGATTTCCTCGAACGCCTTCTCGCCCGACAACACTGGCGACAGCATGATGCGGTCGTAGTTCACGCGCGGCTCGGCGTTGAAGATGGTGACGGCATAGCGGTCTGGCGCTGCCTCCAGCAGGTGCTCGAGCATCCTGCCTGGCGCCATGCCGTTGCCGATGATGACGAGTTTTTCGCTCATGTCGGTCTCCGATCTATTCGGCGGCATAGGAGAGGGACGCGGCCTTGACCTCGGCCGCGCGCTCCATCCGGCGGATGGTGAGATGCATCCAGACCAGGCAGGAGACGACGGTAGCAAACAGCAGCATGAAGCAGCTCGACCAGACGCCGGTCAGGTCGTTCAGCGCGCCGAAGGCGATCGGCAGGATGAAGCCGCCGAGACCGCCGATCATGCCGACGACGCCGCCGACCGCGCCCACGCTCTGCGGATAATAGGCCGGGATGTGCTTGTAGACCGCGGCCTTGCCCAGGCTCATGAAGAAGCCGAGCACAGAGGCGACGGCGATGAAGGCGAGCGGGCCGATCTCGAAGTGGAAAGGGATCGGCCCGCTGATGCCGCGCACGACATAGTCTGCCGAGGGGAGAGACAGAACGAGCGTCGCGACGGCACAAACGCTGAAGGTCCAGTAGAGCACGGTGCGGGCGCCGACGCGGTCGGAAAGCACGCCGCCATAGGCGCGAAAGATGCTGGCGGGGATGGAATAGGCGGCGCCGACCATGCCGGCGGTGGCGATGCCGAAGCCGTAGACGCCGATCAGGTAGCGCGGCAGCCAGAGCGACAGCGCCACGAACGCGCCGAAGGAGAAGAAATAGTAGAAGGCGAAGCGCCAGACCTGCAGGTTCTTCAGCGGCACGAATTCCTGCCAGAAGCTCCTCGCGGGCGTCGCCTTGCCGGCGCGTCGCTCGCGGATGACAGGATCGTCGCCGGTGCTGAGCCAGAAGACGATGGCCATGACGACCAGCGCCGCCGCCCAGATCAGCGCGACAGACTGCCAACCCCAGGACAGGAGCACGAATGGCGCCAGGAACTTGGTGACGGCGGCGCCGACATTGCCGACGCCGAAGATGCCGAGCGCCGTGCCCTGCTTTCCAGCCGGGAAGAAGCGCGAGACATAGGCGACGCCGACGGCGAAGGAGCCGCCGGCCAGCCCGACGCCGAGTGCTGCGACCAGCATCTGCCCATAGGTGTGCGCGAAGGCGAGCAGGAAGGTCGCGACCGCCGCAGCGAGCATGGTCATGGTGTAGACCAGGCGGCCGCCATAGCGGTCGGTCCAGACGCCGAGCACCATGCGCACGAGCGAACCCGTCAGGATCGGCGTGCCGACCAGCAGGCCGAACTCGGTCTCGTTGAGCCCAAGCTCCTGCTTGATGCGCACACCGATGATGGAAAAGATCGTCCACACCGAGAAGCAGACGGTGAAGGCGATGGTGGACATGACGAGCGCCTGCCGGGGAGCACTGTCCTGGCTGGGCGCGGCTGGGAGGTTTGCGGTCATGGTCGGCTCCAGTTTGCGGCGTAGGGAGACACCCCGTGGGATGTTGATCAGAGGCGCGGCATCGGTCAGCGCGAGGGGGTTTGCGCGGTCACTTGCGGACCCTTGCCTTCGGCTTCGTGGCTGGCGGGAAACAAAAGCAGCGCTGCGACGAACAGCACCACCGTCAGGATGCTGCTCGCCAGGACATCGCGGCGGGTGAAATCCTTGAGCGAGGGTTTCGTCATCGTCGTCTCCGGTCCAAAACGAAAAAAGCTGCCGTCCAGGCCTCGCGCGTCCGTACATCCGGGATCGCGTGGTGACCTGAGCGGCAGCTTTGCCTGTGGCGCCCGCCATTGGACGCCTGTTCTATTGCCCGCGAGGGGCTCGATTATTTCAAAGCACGAAGCGTGCCAGTTTTGCGAGAAAGAAGAATTTCAATTAAAATCAATGTGATAGCGGAATCGACCTGCGATCGAGCCAAGCAGCGGCGCGGTCAAACATTGATCAACAGCACGGACATGGCGCATAAATTTTGTGCAACGCACAAGATGCTGCGCAAATGATCAGGCGTGCTCCTGGCCGGCAATATAGGCGTCGATCCGGTCGGGATCGAAGATCTGGCCGTCGAAAAACCCGTCCGGGCCGAGCATGAGACTCGCCCCCGCGGAGCCGACCGGCGTCGCGACCTTCAGCGCGCCCTCGACCTTGGCATTGGCGCCGGGCAGAGCGACGCCGAGCGGCTTCAGCGCCGAGCGGTAGAGGTCGGGCCGGTAGCAGTCGCGAGCGATGGCGAGGTTTTGCGGCGTGTGCGGCAGCTGCCCCCAGCGCACCATCTGCGTGTAGAACCACAGCGCGTGGCTCTTCCAAGGAAAATTCGCCGCCTTGTCGAAGGGCAGGAAGAAATCCTCGACGCGCCTTTCCGCGCCGCCGCCAAGTTGAAGCTGTCCGGTCAGGATCGGCGTCTGGATCGCCTCCGGCTGACCGAGAAAAGCTGGCCTTGCCATCAGCGCGGCCAGCTCGCCGCGGTTTGCCGGATCCTGGCACCAGCGGGCGGAATGATGCAGCGCCCTCAACAGCGCCGCCAGCGCATCCGGGTTCTCCTCGGCCCACGCCTTGCGCACGCCGATCACCTTTTCCGGGCTGTTGCGCCACAGCAGCGCCTTGACGGTGACGATGCGGCCGGTGCCGGCCGCGACGGCGGCGCTGTTCCAGGGCTCGCCGACGCAATAGCCGTCGATGCGTCCGGCAGCCAATGCATCGGCCATGAAGGGCGGCGGCACGATGACGATCTCGATGTCGCGGTCGGGATCGACGCCGCAGGCGGCGAGCCAGTAGCGCAGTTCGTAATTGTGCCCGGAATGCGGATGGACGACCGCGAAACGCAAAGGCTCGCGGCCGGCCGCCGCCCGCTCGCGGATCAGCGCGCCGAGTGCGGCCCCGGCGCGAGCCGGATCGAGGTCGGGCGCAGCACCATGCGCCGCCATGCCGTCCCAGATGGCGTTGGAGACGGTGATGCAATTGCCGCCGAGCCCAAGCGAGAACGGCACGATGGTTTCTGAGGCAAGCGGCGTCAGCCCGAGGCTGCAGGCAAGCGGCATCGGCCCCAGCATATGCGCGACGTCGAAATGGCCGATCGCGATACGGTCGCGAATGTTGGCCCAGGACGTCTCGCGCTGCAGCTTGAGCTCGATGCCTTCGCGGGCGGCAAAGCCCATTTCGCCGGCCGCGACCAGCACGGCGCTGTCGAAGAGCGGCATGAAACCGGCGGTGATTTCGTGCGCCATGCTCATTCGCCCTCCAGCGGTCCCAGCAATCCCGCCGCCGTCACCAGGCTCTGGGCGATATCGGCGATCTTGCGGTTCTGGTTCATGGCGGTCTTGCGCAAAAGCGCGTAGGCCGCCTCCTCGCTCAAGCCGCGCGACTTCATCAATATGCCCTTGGCCCGGTCGATGACCTTGCGGTTCTCGAGCTCGCTGCGCGCTTCCTCCAACTCGCGCGCCATACGCGAGAAGGCGTTGAAGCGGCTGATCGCCATGTCGAGGATCGGCTTGATGCGTTCCTTCTTCAGCCCGTCGACCACATAAGCGGACACGCCGGCATCGACAGCAGCCTCGATCGAGGCCTGGTCGGAGCGATCGACGAACATCGCGATCGGCCGCTTCACCGCGCGCGACAGCTGGAACATGTTCTCCAGCATGTCGCGGTTGGGGTTCTCGAGGTCGATGACGATGACATCCGGCTCGATCTCGGCGATGCGCCGGGCGATGCCGGCCACGTCATGGATCACCGTGACATGGCGATGGCCGGCGTCCCGCAATCCAGCCTCGATGATCGAGGCACGGATGCGATTCTCGTCGATAACAAGGATGGTCAACGAACCGGCGGACATGCGCCTATTGTGCAGGCGGACCGGATTTGTGCAATGCGGCAATCGACGGGATGGATTTTCCCGCCGAACTGCGACGCTATCGCGCCCAACCCTGCGTTGCCGTTACGGGCCGCGGACATTATAGGTATTCCATCGTGCGCGAGGATATTCACACGGCCGGCGTCCCTGTGCTCTGCGCTTCATGCGAGGCGCGGCATCGCGGCATATGCGGCGCGCTCAACGCCGAGCAGCTCCTGGTGCTTGCGAAATCGACGAAGCGGCACAAGGCCGAGGCCGGCAAGGAACTGGCGGGCGACTCCACGAGCGTCGAGCGCTTCTCGAACGTGCTTTCGGGTGTGGTGAAGCTGACCAAGACGCTCTCCGACGGCCGCCAGCAGATCGTCGGACTGCAATTTGCTCCCGATTTCCTCGGCAGGCCCTTCCAGAGCGAAAGCACGCTCACCGCCGAGGCCGCGACCAATGTCGAATTGTGCTCGTTCCCGCGCCAGGCGCTGGAGCGCATGATGAAGGAGCAGCCGAACCTCGAGCATCGCCTGCTCGAACAGAAGCTGCGCGAGCTCGACCAGGCGCGCGACTGGATGGTAGCGCTCGGCCGCAAGACGGCGGCCGAGAAGATCGCGAGCTTCCTTCTGATGATCGCCCGCAACATCGATCCCGCGGCCGGACCCGAGCGGCGCGCCGCCGCTTTCGACCTGCCGCTGTCGCGCGCCGAAATCGCCGATTTCCTGGGTCTCACCGTGGAGACGGTGAGCCGCCAAATCACTCGGCTGCGCGGCGAGAACGTCATCCGCGTCGAGAACAACCGCCACGTCATCGTCGACGACATCGGGCGCCTGGCCGCGCGAGCCGGGGACTGATCCCCGGCATCCCCCAGGCAGGTTCCGCAAAAGTGTCCCGCGGTTTTGCGAAGAGAACCTGCGAAAAACAACAGTCCCTAAGCAGGCATTCGTGGGCTTGCCCGCGAATTTCCGCTTAGGGATGGTCGACGACCTCGGGCAGCACATGGTCGCGCTCGAAGGCGATATGGCGACGCATCGATTCGAAAAAAGCGAGCAGCATGTAGCCGAACGCCTCCGGATTCTCGATCGGCCGCCCATGGCCATAGGCCAACAGCGCCTCGCTGAGATCGGCCGCCGCGCTTTGATCCTCCAAATGCTCGAGCTTCAGCCGCGCGACGGTATCTTCCTCGCCGCTTCGCCGCGCAAAAACGGGGAAGACGACCTCTTCCTCGAAGCGGTGGCATTCACCCAATAGCGGCAAGAGATCGGCCGCCACGGCGAGACACTGGAGCCGGTCGACGCGCGACGGCAGATCGTCGGCGATGCCTTCCAGCATGTGGCAGAGCGCGAGCTTCTGCACATGCGCCCGCCGCATGTCGGCCGGGCTGTGCAGCGGCTCCGGCATTACGCCCGTCATGACGCTCCTCCCTCGCTCCCGGTTTCAAGGAGTGGGCAAGGAGACGGTGTCCTCGACGGGTTCTTCGCGGACGGTGCGCAGCTCGTACCAGAGCGCGTTGAGGATGCCGACGGAGGCGGCAAGTCCGAGGCCGAGTATCCAGGAAAAATACCACATGGTCAGAAACTCCGGTTGGATCAGTAGGCGGAAGAGCCCGCCTTCTCGATGCTCTTCTCGCCGACCTTGCCCCACAGCACGCTGTAGACCCAGGCGGTGTAGGCAAGGATCAGCGGCAGGAAGATCGCCGTGGCGATCAGCATGTTGCGCAGCGTGGCGCGGCTCGACGAGGCGTCGAAGACCGCAAGCGAGTGGCTGGGGTTGCTGCTCGACGGCAAAAGGATCGGGAACATTGCTAACCCCACCGTGGCGATGATCATCGCCACGCCGAGCTTCGAAGCAATGAAGGTCCACCCTTCGAACCGGGCGTGGAAACCTGCGGCGGCAAGCAAAGGTGCGGCGATGCCGAGCCCGGGCACGATCCAGAGCAGCGGATGAGCATGGAAGTTCGCCAGCCAGGCGCCGCCATCCGCCACCACCGTCTTCAGGAGCGGATTGGACGGCCCGTCCCAGACGATCGGCGACGTCACGCGGTAGCCGCCCAGCAGGCCGAGCCAGACCAGCACGCCGCCGCCGGCAAAGAGCACCGCCGTGACGATCGCCGAGCGCGTTCCGACGGCGCGGGCGCGGTCGGCGACGCTGCCTTCGGCCTTGAACGTCAGCCAGGCTGCGCCATGCGTCACCAGCATGGCGAGCGAGACCAGGCCGCAATAAAGCGCCAGCGGATTGAGCAGCCCGAAAAGGCTGCCCTCATAGATCGGCCGCAGGTCCGGCGTGAAGTGGAACGGAACACCCTGCAGCGTGTTGCCGACGGCGACGCCGAAGATCAGCGCCGGCACCGCGCCGCCGACGAACAACGCCCAGTCCCAACGGGTGCGCCAGGCCGGATCCGGCCGCTTCGAGCGGTACTTGAAGGCCACCGGACGCATGATCATCGCCAGCAGCACCAGGAACATGGCGAGGTAGAAGCCGGAGAAGCTCACTGCATAGAGCGCCGGCCATGCGGCGAAGATGGAGCCGCCGCCAAGGATGAACCACACCTGGTTGCCCTCCCAGACCGGGCCGATTGTGTTGATCGCGACACGCCGCTCGGCGTCCGTCTTGGCGACGAAGGGCAGCAGCGCGCCGACGCCCATGTCGAACCCGTCCGTCGCTGCGAAGCCGATCAAAAGCACGCCGAGCAATATCCACCAGATCACGCGCAGCGTTTCATAGTCGAAGAGAAATTCGATCATCGTCGTGATCCTTCATTCTGCCGGTTGCATTGCGGGGTCGGCGCTCGGACGCAGGTCGTCGATGACCTTCGCGATCTCGGGTCCCTTGCGGATGGCGGCCAGCATCAGCCTGACCT
Organism: Mesorhizobium sp. BH1-1-5; assembly: GCF_020165615.1. Lineage (NCBI taxonomy): Bacteria > Pseudomonadati > Pseudomonadota > Alphaproteobacteria > Hyphomicrobiales > Phyllobacteriaceae > Mesorhizobium > Mesorhizobium sp. BH1-1-5. The sequence goes on along the minus strand of NZ_JAIUIM010000036.1, from coordinate 9,110 downwards.
CGATGACGGCGAGCACGCCGTAGACGAGCGTGAAGCCGGCGATGGTGAGCACAAGGTCGCTCACGCCGAGCTCCGAGGTGGCGAGGAAGGTCGGCAGCACGCCGTCGATGATCCACGGCTGGCGGCCGAACTCGGCCACGAACCAGCCGACCTCGATGGCGATCCAGGGCAGCGGCATGGCGATGAGCGCGGCGCGGAACAGCCAGCGCGGCGCTTCGGTCTCCCGCGTCGTATGCCACAGCGACACCGTAAACAGCGCCAGCAGCGCGAAGCCGCAGGCCACCATCAAACGGAAGCCGAAGAAGAGCAGCGGCACGTAAGGCACCGTCGACCAGGCGGCGTCCTTGATCTGCTGTTCGCTCGCCTGCCGCGGATCGGGCAGGTAGCGCTTGAGCAGCAGCGCGTAGCCGAGATCCTTGGAGCTGGCATCGAAGGCGGCGCGAGCGGCGCTGTCGTTGCGGTCCGCCTTGATCTTCTCCAGCGCGTCATAGGCCACGATACCGTTGCGGATGCGGACTTCCGCGTGGGCGACGAGCTCGTCGATGCCGGCGATCTGCTTGTCGAACGAGCGCGTGCCGATGATGCCCATCACCCATGGAATGTGGATGGCGAAATGCGTTTGGCGATCGCTCTGGCTCGGAATGCCGAACGCCGTGAACGATGCCGGCGCGGGCTCTGTCTCCCACATGGCCTCGATGGCCGCGAGCTTCATTTTCTGGTTGTCGGTGAGCGCATAGCCGCTCTCGTCGCCGAGCACGATCACCGACAGCGCCGATGCCACGCCGAAGGCCGACGCGATCACGAAGGAGCGCTTGGCGAGCTGGACGTGGCGCCCCCTCAAGAGATACCAGGCCGAGACGCCGAGCACGAAGGTGGCGGCGCAGACATAGCCGGCGGAAACGGTGTGGACGAACTTCGCCTGCGCCACCGGATTGAAGATCACGGCCACGAAATCCATGACTTCCATGCGCATCGTGTCCGGATTGAAGGCCGAGCCGACCGGGTTCTGCATCCAGCCATTGGCGATCAGGATCCACAGCGCCGAGAAGTTGGTGCCGAGCGCCATCAGCCAGGTCACGATCATATGCGCGCGCGGCGAAAGCCGGTCCCAGCCGAAGAAGAAAAGTCCGACGAAAGTGGCCTCGAGGAAGAAGGCCATCAGCCCCTCGATGGCCAGGGGCGCCCCGAACACGTCGCCGACATAGTGCGAGTAATAGGCCCAGTTCATGCCGAACTGGAATTCCATGGTGATGCCGGTGGCGACGCCGAGCGCGAAGTTGATGCCGAACAGCACGCCCCAGAACTTCGTCATGTCGCGCCAGATGGTGCGGCGAGTCATCACATAGACGGTCTCCATCATGGCGATCAGGATGGAGAGGCCGAGCGTCAAAGGCACAAACAGGAAATGGTAGAGGGCCGTCAGCGCGAATTGCAGCCGCGACAGGTCGACGAGAAGAAAGTCGGACATGAGAGCATCCTTTCTGGATACCGCCTCATAGCGCGCCACGAATGCCGGCGACTTGATCTGGATCAATTCCTTTCCTCTCCGCGTGTGCGAAAACCGGGCCATGCAAACGCCGGCCGTTCCCGCACCAGCCTCTGATCCCTCAGTCCCCTCGCCCGGCGCTTTCCAGGCGCTCGCCACCGCAAGGCAGCTTGCAAAACGCGGTTTGCGCCAGTTGCTTGCCGCGCAAGTCGCCCGCACCGCGCTGCGGCTTGGCTTCGCCGCCACGGCGGCGATGGCGGTGGGGCGGCTCGTCATGGGGGAGCCCGTCGCCGCCTGGGTCGTCCCGGTCGCGATGGTTTTTCTCCTGGCTGCCTGCCTCGCCGGGCTTGCCGCCGACAGGGCGCAAGCCTCCGCGGAAACCGCCGTGTCGATCGGCCTGCGCGAGCTGGCGGGCAAGCGGCTGGACGAGATGCCGGCACGTCAATTACAGGCGCTTTCAGTCGGCGGCGTCATCATGTCGATGCAGCGTCACCCGGAAGCGGTCGCCGGCCTCGCCGTCGGCCATCGCGCGGCAAGCGGCATGATGGCGGCCGGGCCGCTGCTTGCCGCGGCAGCCCTTTTCCTCGTCTCCTGGCAGGCAGCCCTGCTGGTCATCTGCCTGACGCCGGTGATGATCCTGTTCTTCGCACTGATAGGCGATGCCATCCGCCGGCGCGCCGATGCGCAGGAACGCGCCTTCGGCCGGCTGGCCGGCCAGTTCGCCGACCGCATCCGCACCTTGCCGACGATTCTCGCCAACCATGCCATGGCCGGCGAGGAAGCAAAGCTGGCGCGGCGCCTCGAAGTCTATGCCGGCAACACGATGGGCGTGCTGCGCATCGCCTTCGCCAATGCCGGCATCATCGATTTCTTCGCCTCGCTCTCGATCGCGATCCTCGCCGTCTTTCTCGGCCTCGGCCACCTGAAGCTCGCGATGATTCCCGGCTTCTCCAATCTCGAGCTCTGGCAGAGCCTGTTCATCCTGATGATCGCGCCGGAATATTTTGCGCCTTTCCGGCGCTTCTCCGAGCAATACCACGCCAAGGCGGAGGGGCTGGCGGCGACCGACGCGCTGGACGGGCTGCTCGATGTCGGTCCGGTTGCGGCCAAAGCCCTGCCGGTGCTCGACCGGCTGTCCCTGGCGCTGCCGGCGCGCGCCCTCGTCGCCGTCGTCGGTCCCAGTGGGTCAGGGAAATCGACCCTGCTGCGTCGTCTCGCCGGCCTCGAACCGGGCGGCAAGCCGATGCCGGGAGCCCACCCGTTGGCTGCCAACGAAATCGCCTGGGTTTCGACGGACGCCTACGTGCCGGAAGGAACGCTGGCCGAGGCCATTTCGTGGAACGCCGGCGCGGTGGACCGAACCCGGTTGGAAGACGCCGCCGGCGCGATCGGGCTGCTTGACGACGCGCTGCTGCCGGGCGGCCTCGATGCCAGGCTGGACAAGGGCGGCGCCAACCTTTCGGGCGGCCAACGGCTGCGCATCGCGGTCGCCCGGGCGCAACTCTCCGTTCGGACCGTGCTGGCCGACGAGCCGACCGCGAAGCTCGACCGCGAGACGGCCGAAGCCGTGCGGCGCATGCTGCTGGAGATGTCGCGGAAGCGGCTGGTCGTCGTGGCGACGCATGACCGGGACCTTGCCGTTGCCGCGGACATTATGGTCGACCTCGCCCGCGACGACACCGTCGAGGTGGCGGCATGAGCGCCGCATATCAGTCGTCGAGCCGGAAGTCGTGGCGGCTGGCGACGGGCTTCGCCTTTGCCGCTCTGGCCTGCGCCATATTGCTGGGCGGGGTTTCGGCCTGGCTGCTCGGATCGGTGGCGATAGCCGGCCTTTCCGCCGCTGCCTTCACGTTCAACTTCCATATCCCGGCGGCTCTCATCCGGCTGTTCGCGGTCGGCCGCACCGCCGCGCGCTATGGCGAGCGGTTGACCGGGCATAAGGCGGCGCTCGCCGACCAGGTGGCGCGGCGCGTCGACCTCTTCGCCGCCATGGCGGCGGCGCCGGCCGTGCGCCGGGCCGGCTGGCAGCTCGGCGACGATGCCCGCCTCGCCGACTATCTCGACGACGTCGAGGACCTCGACTACGCGAGGCTGCGCGCCGGCCTGCCAGCGCTGACGCTCGGCTGCGGCCTCGCGGCCCTGATCGCGGGCTCGGCGGTGCTGGCGCCTTTATCCCTTTTGCCGATCACCCTCTTTCTGCTTGCCATCCTGTTCGCGGGGAACCGGGTGGCCAAGGCTGGCGCCATGGCATGGGGTGAGACCAGGTCGCTGCGTCGCGGGGGCGCAGTGAGGCTTGGCGCGGCCATGGCGTCAGTCATCCCCTTAAAGGCGGAAGCCGCCTGGAGCCGCGAATGCGCCGAAGCCCTTACCGCGCTCTCCCGCGCCGACGGCATGCTGCTTTCGCTTCGCCGGCTGCAGGCCATGCTGGACATGATCGGCGCGGCCTTCGGTCCGGTTGCCGGCATCAGCGTGATGGCGGCCGCCTGGCATGCCGGCAGGCAAGGCGCGGACCTTCTTGCGCCTATGCTGCTCGCCTTCTGCTGGCTGGCGCTGGGCGAAGCCATGAATGGCGCGTCGCGCATGCTGGTTGCCGTGCTTCGCCGCAACGCGGCGCGCAACGAGATCGAGCAATGGACGCGGACAGCGGCAGCGGCCGGCAGACGCGATTCGGCTACCGCCGAGGCTCCGCCGCGCCTGCTGCGCCACGGCGCGCTGCAGCGTCGCGCGCCTGACGGCCGCGCCATCGGAATGCCCATCTTCCTGCTTCTCGCACCGGGCCAGCCGACGCTGCTCGTCGGGGCGAGCGGCTCGGGCAAGACCAGCCTGCTCAAGCAGATCGCCGGCTGGATCGGCGACGATGCCTTTGCCGCCGGCGACTGCATCCTGTCGGCGAGCGAGCGTCGGACGCAAGCGGCGCTCGTCCTGCACGACGCGGTCGTCCTCGAGGACACCGTCCGCGCCAATCTCTTCGCCAGCGATGTCCCTGACGCGGCACTCTGGCGAGCGCTGGAAGCCGTCGAGATGGACGGCCGTATCCACGAGGCCGGCGGGCTGGACGCCTGGATCAGGCAGGACCGGTTCTCGCTCGGCGAGGTGCAGCGCATCAATCTCGCCCGCGCCTGGCTGTCGACCAAGCCCCTGATGCTGCTCGACGAGCCGACCGAGCACCTCGACGATACACAGGGAGCGCGCATCCTCGAGCGGCTACTCGCCCGCTTCAGCGATCGCATCGTCGTCGTCTCCACCCATCGCGCACCGCCGCTCCGCGATGTTGGCGTGATCGCATTGCGGCCGTGAATGCCATGCCAACCGAAGGCTGGCGGCCTTTTCACTCCTCCTTGAAGGCGTGGGCGAAACTGTCTGCGACAGGCTGAAAGAGATATTCGAGCAGGGTTCGCTTGCCGGTGACAACGGAGACGTCCACCGGCATTCCCGGATATAGCTTCACTTGCGGGAGCTTCTTGAGTTCATCGGCGCCCACCTCGACCGTCCCCCTGAAAAACGTCACGCCGCTGCGCTCGTCGATCTCGGCGTCGGCCGAAATCCGGGTCAGGGCGCCCTTCACCGTGGGCGTGGTCCTCTGCTTGTAGGCGACGAGCCGCACCGTCGCCGGCAGACCGGGGCGAACGACATCGATATCCAGCGGCTGAATCTTGACGTCCAGCACCATCTTGTCCTGGTCGGGAACCAGATCGAGAATAATTCCGCCGGGGGGTACAACGCCGCCCGGCGTGAAATACCGAAGGTTCATTACTGCCCCATCTTCCGGCGCGACGACATCCTGGCGCGCCGCGCGCGCGTCGGTCTTCTGAAGCGCCTTTTCGAGCTCGGAGCGTTTGGTCTGAACGTCACGAAGGTCCTCAGCGGCCTTCTTGACATAGGAGAGCCGGCCATTGTCGATCTGCGCATCCGCCTCGGCGATCTGCTGCCGCAGGCTCTCTATATTCCCACGGTTCGAATCGGCCTCACCCTTTGCGGCGATGATCTGCCGTTCGAGCTGGAGCACGCGGGACTTCACCCCATAGCCTTTCTTGAGAAGTGTGCGGGCGTCCGCCAGCTCTTCCCGCAGAGACGGCAACTGGATCTCGTAGGCCGCAACTCTCGCAGCGAGCGCAGACATCTGGGCATGGTATTGGGCGATCCGCTGCTGCCAGACCTCGACCTCCGACGCCTGAACCTTGGCCTGGTCCTGGAAGATGCGCTCCTGCCCGGCCATGGCCTCGGCGACGGTCGGTTCGCTTCGCCGGGCCGACAGGTCCGCCGAAAAAGGAATTGTCTTCAGGCCGTCGCGCTGCGCGATCAGGCGGGCTTCGCCGGCGAGCGCGGAATCGAGTTCGCCACGCACGGCATCGCGATCGGATTCCGCGTCAAGCCCGTCGAGGCGGACCAGTATCTGGCCCTGCTTGACCAGGTCTCCCTCCCGGACCAGGATTTCCCGGATGATGCCGCCTTCCAGGTGCTGTATGGTCTTGCGATTGCTGTCGACCTTTACCACCCCGGGCGCGACCGCCGCGCTCGTCAGCGGGGCGGTGGCTGCCCAGAGGCCGAAGCCGCCGAACAGCAGGCCGATGACGGTCAGACCGCCGAAGACATGGGCGCTTACCGCCGGCCAAGCGGGCGGTGGCGGCGGCATTTTCACCGAAAGGGCGGCTTCCGTCACGACCCGGTCCTTTCGGAGCTCACGACCCGGACCTGCGGCGGGGCGGACTGCTGCTCGGGACGGCGCAGTTGCGCAAGCACGACGTCGCGCGGGCCGAACATCTGCGACTGGCCTTCGTTGAGCACCAGGACGCAATCGACGTTCACCATCAGCGACGGGCGGTGGGCGACGATCACCACCGTCGAGCCGGCCTCCTTCATTGCGGCAATCCCCTGGTTCAGCGCTTCCTCTCCGACGGCATCGAGATTCGAGTTCGGCTCGTCCAGCACGACCAGCGCCGGACGGCGATAGAGCGCCCTGGCAAGGCCGATGCGCTGGCGTTGCCCGCCGGAAAGCACCGACCCCTGTTCGCCGATCTCGGTATCGTAGCCGTTCGGGAGCCTGAGGATCATCTCGTGCACGCCGGCCATCCGGGCCGCGGCCACGATCTCGGCCGGATCGCCTTGCTCCATACGGGCAATGTTCTCGCGGACGGTGCCGGGAAAGAGTTCGACGTCCTGGGGGAGATAGCCCACATATGAGCCGAAATCGGCGCGGTTCCAGGAAAACACGTCGACACCGTCGAGCCGCACCCGCCCTTGCTGTGGCGAAAGCATGCCGACGATCAGGCGGGCAAGCGTCGACTTGCCAGCGGCCGACGGCCCGATCACCGCAAGCACCTGGCCTGGCGGCACGACGAAGGAGAGGTTCCTCAGCACGGGCTCCTTGCCGCCGGCCGGCGTATAGACGAGGGCGTCGACCGAGAGGCGTCCTTGGGGCCGCGGCAATTCCATCCCTGGCGGACGCAGCGACGGAGCCTCGAACAGCCGGTCCAGCCGACGCCAGGCCTCGCGAGCGGCGGCCGTCTGCTTCCAGGTTGCGATAGCCTGCTCGACTGGGGCGAGCGCGCGCGACATGATGATCGAGGCCGCGATCATGGCGCCGGGCGAGACTTCATGGCGCAGCGACAGCCAGGCGCCGAGCCCCAGCACCGCGACCTGCAGGAACATCCGGAACGGCTTGGTGAATGCATTGATCAGGCCGGCCCAGTCGCTGGCGGTCGTCTGCAGCGCGAGCACGGACGCATTGGCTGCATCCCAACGCCGGGCGAGCACCCCGCCCATGCCCATCCCGTCAATGACTTCGGCATTGCGGAAACCGGCATCCGCCGCCTGGTAGGCGCGCGCGGAAGCGGCGTTGGCCTGTTTGAGCGTGTTGGCCGTCAGCGCGTTGTTGGCGAGGGCGAAGCCGAACAGGACGATCGCGCCGCCCAGCGCCAGAAGTCCAAGCAGGGGATGCAACAGGAAGATGAAGCCGAGATAGAGCGGCATCCACGGCGCGTCGAACAGCGCCATGATGCCGCCGCCGCCAAGATAGCCGCGCAGCGTAGCGAGGTCTCGCAGCGCCTCGGTGCGGTAGGAGGAGCCGCGCAACGCGTTCTCGAGCCCGCGGCCCAGCACGTGCGGCGACAGCACGCGGTCGATCCAGGCGCCGAGCTGCACAAGCAGCCGCGAGCGGAAGAATTCGAGCGCGCCCATCGCAGCGAGCGCCATTGTCGTGATCAGCGTCAGATAGACGAGCGTCTCCACGCTGCGTCCCGTCAGCACGCGATCATAGACCTGCAACATGTAGATCGAGGTCGAGAGCACGAGCAGGTTGATGACGAAGCTGAACCCCGCCACCGCGGCGAAACCGCCGCGGCAGCGAGACAGGGCAAGCTTGAGGGGAGAGAGGCCCTGCATCACGATCATCTACCGCTTCATCGTCTTCCTGTGGGCCCCATCAGGCATGCAGATTGAAATCTGCGCTGCTCAGATTGTTCACCCCCAGCAGGTGGATTTCGATGACGTCCGTACCGCTTGTAATCGCCTCAGCTGACGTACCGACATTTGCGTAGACAACGGTGTTCGTTCCATCCGTCGTCCAACCGACGCTGTGCGCGGCAAGCGTTGTCGAAGCACCTAAGTTGGTCGGAGTGCCAGTCAGATTGAGTGCGTTCAGGAAGTCGAGCTTGTCCGCCCCGTGGGCGAAGTCCTGGATCGTATCGAAGGCGGCATGGGTGGAGTCGGCAACCGCCGTGTAGACGAAATGGTCGGCACCGTCGCCGCCGACCAACCAATCAGCGTTCGCCTTTCCAATAATCGTGTCGTTGCCCGCACCACCGAAGATGTAGTCGACGGCAGAGGTTCCGGTGACGCTGTCCGTGCCTGCTCGACCGTCAGCGATAGTCGGATCCGTACTTACCAGTGTGATCGTGTTGTCGACGTTGCCCCCATTGGCGTTGCCGATCCAAACGGTGAACGACTGTGGAGCCGATGAAGCCGAATGACTGTCAGTGGCGGTGACAGTAAGAGTGCCTGTTGCCGAGCTTCCTAGTCCGACGCTGGCGGTTAGCTCTCCGTTTGCTGCAACCGCGACTGTCCCGGACCCACTCCAGGTAGCTGCAAAGGAGACACTATCGCCTGCATCGGGATCCACGGACAAGAAGTGGCCCAGATCGACAGGATTCCCGTCGGCGATCGGAGCCGAGCTCGGAACGAAGACCGGGGCGCTCGGCGCATGGTTGGTCACGGGCTCGTCGGCACCGTTCACCGTGATATCGATCACGTGGTCCGTGCCATCGGCCGACGCCACATGGATCTGGTCGTGCGGATGGTCCGCCGAAGTCAGAGCCTGGACATTGGCCGCGGCATTGTTGAGCGTGTAGACCCAGTTTCCGGCGGCATCGATGGTCAGCGACCCGTAGGTGCCGGCAATCGGAGTGCCGCCATTGTGAACCTGGAACGAGCTCTGGCCTGCGTCGGGGTCGTTGACGCTCAGAGCGCCGTTCACGGTCAGCACGGCATCCTCGGTCACGGAACCGCTGCTGCTGCCGGTGATCACCGCCGCGTCGTTGGTGCCGTCGATGTGGATGGTGACGGTGCGGGTGTCGGTGCTGCCCTGGCCGTCATCCACCTTCACCGTGTAGGTCTCGGTCAGGTGATC
>NZ_JAIUIM010000035.1:0-70911 GCF_020165615.1 Mesorhizobium sp. BH1-1-5 | reverse complement strand
CCGGGGGGTGGGGGGGTCGACAGCGCCCAACCTAAGCCAACGCCGCCGCCATCGTCGCGTAATAGAACGCGTCGAAGTTGCGCAGCACCGGCTCATTCGGCAGATCCGGCAGCACGCGGTTGACGATGAAGGGCACCTCCTGCTCGGTCAGCCCGCCATGCGAGCGCAGCGGCTCGTCGAGCGCCGCCAGATTGTGCCGGTGCTCGGACGTGCCGATCGTCTTGTTCTCGCCGGAGATCAGGATGATATCGCCCATGCGGTCCTCGGGCAGTTCGAAGCGGGTGCAGCCTTCCTCGCGGCCGAGCACGAGGATGATGTCCTCGACCTTGCGGAGCTTCGCCATGATCGCCTCGCGGTCCGCGCCCTTGGGAAGGTAGGCGGTGGCGAAGGAGCCGAGCGCGCCGTGATGCACGACATAAGGGTCGGTGATCGGCAGGATGACACGAGCGGCGTCCTTGCCCAGCCATTCGTCGAGAAGGTCCTGCACATAGACCACGTTGGGCGAGCCGTCGGCGTAGTGCTTCGGCTTCATGCCGTGGTCGGCGGTGACGACGATCGCCGCGCCGAGTGCATCGAGTTCGGCGAGATACTTGTCGAACATCTCGTAGAAGGCATTGGCCTGGGGCACGCCCGGCGCGTATTTGTGCTGAACATAGTCGGTCGTGGTAAGATACATCACATCCGGCCGGAACTCCTTCAGCAACTGCACCCCGGCGGCGAAGACGAATTCCGAAAGTTCCGCGGAATAGACCTCGGGGACAGGCAGGCTGAAATGCTTCGAGGCGTTGTCGATGCCGTGCTCGGCCTTCGTCGTGGTGTCGGACCTCTCGGCCGAGAAGCACATCGCCCTGCCATCGTCGAACTTCAGCGCCTTGCCGAGCAGCGCGCGCAGCTTGTCCTTGGCCGTCACCACCACCACCTTGGCGCCCGCGTCGTAGAAGGCTTGGAACACCGTCGGCGCGCGCAGGAACTTCGGGTCGTTCATCATCACCTCCTCGCCCGTCTCCGGGTTGTAGAGGTAGTTGCCGCAGATGCCGTGCACCGCCGGCGGCCGGCCGGTGGCGATCGACAGATTGTTGGGGTTGGTGAAGCTCGGGATCACCGAATGGGCGAAGCGCACCGTGCCCTTCTTCTTGATCCTTTCCAGCGCCGGCATCAGCCCGGCATGAATAGCCTCGTCGAGATAGGCCGGCTCGCAGCCGTCGAGGCAGATGGCGATCGCCGGCACGCGCGGCCAGGCATAGGAACGGCCGTTGGCCGTGACGTTGACGGGAGACATCTGGTTCATCTCAAGGACCTTTCAGGCGGCGAGCTTGGCGCGCTCGGCGATAGCGGCGGGGGACGGGGCGGCGGTGTCGACGCCCATTTCGTTCAGCGACTGGGAGGCTGCTTCGACGACGCGGCGCATGACATGCTCGTCCATCTGGCCGATGCAGCCGATGCGGAAGGAGTCCACGACCGTGAGCTTGCCCGGATAGATGATGAAGCCCTTGTCCTTCATCAGCTCGTAGAACCTGTCGAAGGCGAAGTTCTCATGCGCCGGGTTGAAGAATGTGACGATGATCGGCGACAGCCAGCGATCCTTCAGCAGCGTCTCGAAACCCAACGCGCGCATACCGCCCACCATGACGTCGCGGTTTCGCGTATAGCGCGCGCCGCGGCCGGCGACGCCGCCCTCGGCCTCGTGCAGGCGAAGCGCTTCGAGGAAGGCGGCGACCACATGCGTCGGCGGCGTATAGCGCCACTGTCCGGTCTTGTTCATGCTCGCCCATTGCGCATGGACGTCGAGCGACAGCGAATGACTGCGTCCCTTGGCGGCCTCCAGCTCGCTCTTGCGGGCGATGACGAAGCCGAAGCCCGGCACACCCTCGATGCATTTGTTGGCCGACGAAACCATCGCCTCGTAGCGGATCTCGTTTACGTCGAGCGGGATGGCGCCGAAAGCGCTCATGGAATCGACCAGCAGCTTGCGGCCGTTGGCATAGACGGCTTCCGAGATCTCGGCGACCGGGTTGAGGATGCCGGAGCTGGTCTCGCAATGGATGGCAATCACATGCGTGATCGCGGGGTCGGCCTTCAGCGCCGCCGCGACCTCGTCGCCACGCGGCGGCAGGTAGTCGCCCTTGTCGATCAGCGTGTAGGCGCGGCCGATATACTGCATGGTCTGCGCCGCGCGCAGGCCATAGGCGCCGTTGGCCAGCACCAGCACCTTGCCGTCCTTCGGCACGAACGAGCCGAGCATGGCCTCGACGCAGAACGAGCCGCTGCCCTGCATCGGGACGCAGTCGAATTCGTCACGGCTGTCGCCGGTCAGCGCCAGAAGGCGGCGGCGCAGCTCGGCGGTCATGGCGCGGAAATCGCCGTCCCAGGACCCCCAGTCGCGCAGCATCGCCTGCTTCACGGCGTAGGCCGTGGTGAGCGGGCCGGGCGTCAGCAGATAAGGTTCGCCCAGCGCCGGCGCATCCAACGGCTTGGCCGCCGCAAGTTTCGTCTCAGCGAGCATGCTGCCCTCCCACTTCGATCCTGTCATTGGAATATGACAGTCATTCTCGGTGGGTATGACGTATTTGTAAAATCGTTATTTTGTATTGATGTATCGATCTGATCGATGCTACGACTCTCCGCATAAACGGCATTTCGGAGAGCATCCGCATGCGTTACGTGCAGCTCAGGGCCTTTCATCAGGTAGCGATCTCAGGCGGCTTCTCGCGCGCCGCCGAGGCGCTGTTCCTGACCCAGCCGGCGATCTCGGACCAGGTGCGCAAGCTGGAGGAAGAATATGACGTGCTCCTGTTCAACCGGAACAAGAAGCAGGTCACGCTGACCACGCAGGGCCAGAGGCTGCTCGAGATCACCCACCGCATGTTCGAGACCGAGCAGCAGGCCCTGGAGCTTTTGACCGAATCGCGCGCGCTGCGTTCCGGCACGTTGCGCATCGTCGCCGACGCGGCACATCATTTGCTGCATATCCTCGGCGCCTTTCGCGCGCGCTATCCCGGCGTCCAGGTGTCCGTGCGCTCCGGCAATACCGAAACCGTGATCAGCAGCCTTTACAGTTACGAAGCCGATATCGGGGTTCTCGGTGAGATGCCTGCAGGGCGTGATTTCGAGATGCTCAAGCTCAACTCGACGCCGATCATCGCCTTCGTGTCCGCCGATAACCCACTGTCGAGCAGGAAATCGCTGACGCTTGGACAACTCGCACAGGAACCGCTGGTGATGCGCGAGCGCGGCTCGAAAACGCGCAAGAAGCTGGAAGATCTTGCCACGGCTTCGAATGTCGAGCTGAAGCCTGCCATCGAAGCGGAAGGCCGCGAGGCGGTGCGCGAGATCGTCGCCTCCGGTGCGGGCGTCGGTTTCGTCTCGGCGGCCGAGTTCGGCCACGACTCGCGGCTGGTGCCGATCACGATCGACGCGCCGGAGACGCTGATGGACGAAGCCCTGATCTGCCTGCGCGAGCGCAGCGGCGGCAAGCTCGTGCGCGCCTTCCTCGACATGGCCCGCTCGATGTCAGGGGATTGAGCCCGGTTCTTACGGAACCTGCCCAGCACCCCCGGATGAACCCGCGACGGTGCCGTGGCGCGCACCTTCACAGACCGAGGCGGCGGGCATGCCACTTGAGGTGATCGTCCATGAAGGTCGAGATGAAATTATAGGAATGGTCGTAACCATCCTGCATGCGCAAGGTCAGATCGATTCCTGCCTTCTTGCAGGCCTCTTCGAGCAGCCACGGGCGAAGGCCGTCCTGCAGGAAGCCGTCCGCGTTGCCCTGATCGACGAGGAATTCCGGAAACCGCTTCCCGTCCTCGATCAGCAATGTCGTGTCGTAGGCGCGCCAGCTCTTCTCGTCAGGCCCAAGATATTTTTCGAACGCCGGGCGCGACCAGCCAGCCATCGAGGGTTGCACGATCGGCGCGAAGGCCGAGCAGCTTCGGTATCGCTCGGGGTTTCTGAGCGCGATCGTCAGCGCGCCATGTCCGCCCATCGAATGGCCGAAGATCGCCTGGCGTGCCATGTCGACCGGAAAATTGGCGGCGACGAGCGCCGGCAATTCCTCGGTGAGGTAGGAATACATGCGGTAGTTCTTCGCATAGGGCTCTTGCGTCGCATCGAGGTAGAAGCCGGCGCCGCAACCGAACTGCCAATTGTCCTTCTCGTCGGGAACGTCAGGCCCGCGTGGGCTGGTGTCGGGACACACGATGACCAGCCCGAGCTCGGATGCCAGTCGCCGATACTCGCCCTTGTCCATGACGTTTGCATGCGTGCAGGTCAGGCCCGACAGATACCACAGGACCGGCAGCGGCCCGTCCTTGGCCTGGGGCGGCACGAAGACGGCGAAGGTCATGTCGCAGGCGCATGCTTCGGAAGCGTGCGAATAAACGCCCTGGACGCCGCCATGCGATTTCGATGTGGAAACGACCTTCATCGGTTCTGCCTTTCGTCAGGAAATCTCGATCCGGCATAACCGGCGGCCCGGGCTCGCGCAACCCGCGCCTCGCAAAACCGCGCTGGCGCCGCGATGAAGCTGCGCCACCGGCGGTCAACTCGCCGTAGCGATCAGGTCCGGGCCGACCTGCTGAAAGTTGGGCACCCCGCAAAGCTTCAGGCCGATTGCGATTTCCTCGAGCAGGATATCCAGCACCCGCTCGACGCCGGCCTGTCCCGCCACCGCGCCGAACAGCGCGGCCCGGCCGATCGCCGAGGCGGTCGCGCCGCGTGCTTTTGCCTTGACGACGTCCATGCCCGTGCGGATGCCGGAATCGATCAGGATCGGAGCCCGGCCGCCAACGGCCGCATGCACCGCCTCGGTCGCATCGACGCTCGCGACCGCGCCGTCGAGCTGCCGGCCGCCATGATTGGACACCCAGATCCCGTCGGCGCCCTCCCCGATCAATCTCGCGGCATCGTCCGGATGCAGGACGCCCTTGACGATCAGCGGGCCCTTCCACCAGTCGCGGATCGTGCGAAAGTCGTCCCAGTCGAACCCCGCATGGAGATTGCGGCCGACGCGCGCCGCGATTGTCAGCCCCGCGCTGGTGTCGCCGAGATAACCGCGAACATTCTCGAATTGCGGCAAGCCGCCGCGAAGCAGGCGAAACGACCAGCCCGGATGCGCGATTCCTTCGATCATGTGTCGCGGCGAAGGTCGCAGGGGGATCGAAATCCCGTTCCTCAGATCCTTCTCGCGCTTGCCGCCCGCCTGCAGGTCGACAGTGACGACGAGCGCCGAATAGCCGAACTCTTGCGCCTGCCGCACCAGCCGGCGGTTGAAATCGAAATCCTTGAGCACATAGAGCTGGAACCAGAGCGGTCCCTGGACGGCCCGTGCCATCCGCTCGATGCCGGTCGTCGCCATGGTCGACAGCGTGTAGGGAATGCCGCGCGCCGCCGCCGCTGTGGCAATGGCAATGTCCGCGCCTGGGCGCACGAGCGCGCAGGACCCCATCGGGCTGATCACCAGAGGCGCCGGGTAGGTCCTGGACCACACCGTGGTGCTCAGGTCAGGCCGGGACACGTCTGTCAGAATACGCGGCAGCAACCGGATACGCTCGAAGCCGGCGCGGTTGTCGCGCAAGGTCAGTTCCTGGCCCGCGCCGCCATCGACGAACTCGAAGACCGATTTCGGCAACCGGCGGCGCGCCAGCCGGCGGAAATCCTCCACCGATACGCAGCGATCGAGCCGCCCCATCGCCTCAGGCCGCGAGCCGGTCGCAGACGGTCCCGGTGATCTCGGCGGTCGATGACCTCCCTTTGAGGTCGGCGCTGAGCAGCCCGCCTGCCAGGCACGCTTCCGTCACGCGGCGGATCTGTTCGGCCGCCCGGCGCAGCCTTTCGTCGTCATGTCCGCGGCCGAGCCAGTCGAGCATAGCCGCCGCCGACAGGATCGTCCCATAGGGGTTTGCGATCCCCTTGCCGGCAATATCCGGCGCGGAGCCGTGCGCGGCCTGGAAAAAGCCCTTCGAGTCGCCGACCTCGGCGGAGGGGGCCATGCCCATTCCGCCGACAGTCGCGGCCGCCAGGTCGGAGAGGATGTCGCCGAACATGTTCTCGCTGACGATGACGTTGAAATGGCCGGGCTTCAGCACAAGGTGCATGGCCATGGCGTCGATCAGCGCATGCTCCGTCGCGATATCGGGGTAACCCTTTGCCACCTCGTCGAAGACCGAGCGGAAAAAGGCGTAGCTGCGCAGCACGTTGGCCTTGTCGCAGCAGGTCACCCGGCGAACGCCGTCGCGCGGCGCGCCGTTCGACTGGCGCGCCAGTTCGAAGGCCTTGCGCACGATGCGCTCGATGCCGGCGCGCGTCTGCACGAGCGTGTCGACCGCCACCTCCCCGCGCAGCAACGCCCCGGCCCCGCGCGCGGCATAAAGCCCCTCGCTGTTCTCGCGCAGGATGACGTAGTCGATGTCGCCGGCCTTCACCCCACTAAGCGGGCTCGTCACACCCTCGAAGAGCCGGATCGGGCGGATATTGGCGTAAAGGTCGAGTTCGAAGCGCAGTCTCAGCGTGAAGTCGAGGCCTGCTTCCGTGCCATCCGGATAGACCACGCCCGGCAGGCCGCCGGCGCCGTGCAGGATCGCATCCGCCGCGCGGCAGGCCTGGAATGTCGGCTCGGGAAAGCTCTGGCCGGTCTTGAGGAAATGCTCGGCCCCGGCGGGGTATTCGATGAACCGCAACGGGCAACCCGACCCGAATGCCGCCTTCACCACCTCGACCGCCGCGCCGCACACCTCGGGGCCGATGCCGTCGCCATGCACGACCGCGATCTGGTAGACATCCTTCATCGCCAATCCCTCAGGAACCGCAAAGATTCAGATGCATTTGCCGCCGTCGACATTGAGGTCGACGCCGGTGATCATGCTGGCTTCGTCGGAGCACAGGAAGGCAGCGGCGTTGCCCATGTCCTGCGGCGTCGACAGCCGGCCGATCGGGATGGTGGCGACGACGCGGGCGCGGTTTTCCTCGCCGGAGCCGATGAAGGTGGACAGAAGCGGCGTGTCGCCGGCGACCGGGTTGATCGCGTTGACGCGGATACCGAACGGCGCAAGCTCCACCGCCATGGCGCGGGTAGCGGCGATCGCCCAGCCCTTTGAGGCATTGTACCAGGTGAGGTTCGGGCGCGGCGAGACGCCGCCGGTGGAAGCGACATTCAGGATCGCGCCGGACTTGACCGATTTGAAATGCGGCACCACGGCGCGAGCGCCATTGTAGATCGAGCGCATGTTGACGTTGGCGATGCGGTCGAACAGGCCTTCGTCCATCGTCTCCAGCGGCAGCGGCGGCTGCGCGACGCCGGCATTGTTGACCAGTATGTCGAGGCCGCCGAAGGCCGAGCGGGCCAGATCGGCGGCGGCGACAAAGCTCTCCAAGGTCGAGACGTCGCCGGTAATCGGCCGCACCTTGTCGCCGGCTTCGCGGCTGACGCGCGCGGCTGCCGCCTCGTCACGGTCCATCAACACGACCGCCGCGCCTTCCTCGACGAATTTTTTGACGATGCCTTCGCCAAATCCAGAACCGCCACCGGTGACGATGGCAACTTTGCCAGCAAGTCTCATATCTGTTCCTCCATTGCCGGAACCATCGGGGAAGACGCGCGCGTTGCACAGTCCGATTATCTGAACGCCCTTTTAGCTTTCCTTGTTTGAGGTCGCCGGCAGCGGGAGTAATAGTCGCGTCGGAATTCGTGAGGAGGAGACGATGACGCTGAACTTCGACCCGAGGGCGAAGGCCACCACGCTCTACCATGGCGAGTTCCGGCCGATGTTCATCGGCGGCAAGTGGGTCGCGGCGCTATCCGGTGAGGAAATGCAGGCGCTGAACCCGGCGACGGGCGAAGTGCTGGCCACCGTGCCGCGCGGCGGAGCCGCCGATATCGATGCAGCGGTCGCCGCGGCGCGCGCGGCCTTCGAAGGTCCATGGTCGAAATTCTCGCCCTACGAGCGGCAATGCGCGCTGCTGCGGATCGCCGACCTGTTCGAAAAGCATTGGGAAGAGCTCAGCGTCTCCGACACGCTCGACATGGGGCTGCCGATCACCCGCACGCTGGCCAACCGGCGTCGCGTCATCGGCATGCTGCGCTTCTATGGCGGTATGGCGACCGCCCTGCATGGCGAGGCGATCGACAATTCCATCCCCGGCGAGATCGTCACCTTCACCCGGCGCGAGCCGGTCGGCGTCGTCGGCGCGATCATCCCCTGGAATGCGCCCACCGCCGCCTCCATCTGGAAGATCGCGCCGGCTCTGGCCACCGGCTGCACCATCGTGCTGAAGCCGTCCGAGGATGCATCGCTGACGCCGCTCCTGATCGCGAAGCTGATGCAGGAGGCGGGCGTCCCCGACGGCGTCGTCAACATCGTCACCGGGACCGGCGCCGAGGCCGGCGCGCGGCTTGCTGAGCACCCGGATGTCAACAAGATCGTCTTCACCGGCTCGACGCTGACCGGCCAGGCCATCGCCCGCGCCGGCGTCACCAACCTCAAGCGCGTCTCGCTCGAGCTCGGCGGCAAGTCGCCGATCATCGTCTGCCGCGACGCCGATATCGACAAGGCCGTGCCGGTCGCGGCGATGGCGGTGTTCGTGCATTCGGGCCAGATCTGCATCGCCGGCTCGCGCCTGTTCGTGGCGCGCGAAATCCATGACGAGTTCGTGCGCCGGGTCGCCGAGTTCGCCGGCAAGCTGCGCATCGGCCACGGCATCGAGGCGGAGACCGAAATCGGACCGCTGATCAATGCAAGGCAAGCCGGCAAGGTGGAAGGCTACATCAAGGCCGGCAGCGACGAAGGCGCCCGACTGGTCGCTGGCGGATCGCGGCTGACGGGCGAACTCTATGACGGCGGCAACTTCATCGCGCCGACCGTCTTCGGCGCGGTGTCGGACAAGATGACCATCGCGCGCGAAGAAATCTTCGGGCCGGTCATCTCGGCGATGCCCTTCGACACGCTGGATGAAGCCGTCGCGCGCGCCAACGCAACGCCTTACGGCCTTGCGGCCGGTATCTTCACCACCAATCTCGGCACCGCCCACAAGCTCGCCCGCCGCGTCAAGGCCGGCTCGGTCTGGGTCAACATGTACCACGCCATCGACCCAGCCGTGCCCTTCGGCGGCATGAAGATGTCCGGCTACGGCCGCGAAGGCGGCGTCGAGCATCTGCACGAATATCTGGAGACGAAGGCCGTCTGGATCCAGACGGATTGAGCACCCGCCGGAACGTCAGTGAGCCAGCTCGCGCAGATTGGTGCGGATCAGGTTCATCAGCTGCTCTGAGAAGGAGTGGTGCACGTAGCCCCGCGCGGTGATGATGCCGACGGAGCGGTGGGCGTCACGATGGTCGATCGGCACCACCCGCATGCGCTCGTCATTGCGCGAGATGGCGATGCCCGGCACCACGCAGACGCCCAGTCCCGACGACACCAGCGCCACCGCCGTCTGCGCGCTTTCGACTTCATATTGCGGCTTGAGCTCGATCCCCTCCGCCACGGTCAATCGGTCGAGAAGGCCGCGCACCGCCGTCTTGCGGTTGAGCAGGATCAGCGGAAAGCGTTTCAGATCGGACAAAAGCAGCTTCTTCTCGCCGCCGTAATTTTCCACCGGGATGCAGGCCATAAGCGGATCGTCGAGGATCGACTCGAACTGGAAGTCGTTGAGGTTCGGCAGTTCCGGGCCGAGATAGAACTCGACCTCCTGTTGCTGCAACAGCGCAAGGGCCGCCTGTGGCGGGGTCTCGATGACCTCGACGATCGAGCGCGGGTAGCGCAATTTGAACGTCGCCAGTATGTCGCCCAGCCGGCTCGCCGCGAGCGTTGGCGCGCAGGCGATCTGCACCTTGCCCTTGCGCCGCGCCGCGATCTCGGTCAGCCGGTCGAGGCTGGTCTGCACCTGCGACATCGCATTGGCGATCTCTTCGAACAGCACCTGGCCTTCCGGCGTCAGGCTGGCGCGCTGCGCCGTGCGGATGAACAGCGAGATGCCGATCTGCTCCTCGAGGTCGCGTATCTGCATGGAGACGGCCGAAGGCGAGCGGTTGCTTTCTTCGGCAGCACGCCGGAAGCTGCCGTTTTCAGCGGCGAGCAGGAACGTCTGCAGAAGTTTGAGGTTGATGCTGGACATGTCCGTTCGGGCAGGTGATCTGACCTCCTGACCTATTCAGACGCGGAAGTGATTGCAAGGCAATAGGGCCGGTCCAGGCGTTAGCCAGCAAATCTGTTCCTGTTCAAGGTGTGTTGAGATTCAGGTCAGGCCGAGTCGAAAACGGTGGGTTCCGAGAACCGGAGCGGAGCGTACTACAGTACGTGAGCACCGGAAGCGCAGGAAACCGCCGTTTGCAGACCGGTCTCACCTGAATATCAACACACCTTAGTGGACGGCCGCGAACATAACGCGCTCCTCGGTCGCTTCCGAGAGCATCATCTCTTCCACCACGCGGCCGCGCTTGACGACCAGGATGCGGTCGGAAACCGCAAGGATTTCCGGCAGATAGGAGGAGATGACGACGACGGCCATGCCCTGGTCGGCAAGATCGCTGATGAGCTGGTGTATCTCCACGATGGCGCCGACATCGACGCCACGCGTCGGCTCGTCGAAAATCACCAGCTTCGGTTGCTGGATCAGCGATTTGGCGATCACGACCTTTTGCTGGTTGCCGCCGGATAGCTCGATCATCCGGGCGCGGTCGCTTATCGACTTCAGCCTCAGCCGCTCGCCCCATTGCTTGGCGAGCTCCCTGGCGCGCGACATCGACACCATCGACACCGGGTTGGACGTGTCGGTCAGTTCGCCGATCTGCAGGTTCTCGCCCGCCGTCATCGTCTCGAAGAAACCGTCGAACTTGCGGTCCTCCGTCACATAGACGATGCCGTCGCGCACCGCCGGCCGTGGCACGCGGTAGCGCACCGACTTGCCGAGCAGGCGGATTTCGCCGCCATGGAAGATGTTGCGCTTCAACAACCCGGCGACGACCTTGGCCATTTCGGTGCGGCCGGCGCCGACCAGGCCGAACATGCCGGTCACCTGGCCGGAAAACACCGAGAAGGACGAGTTGCGCACCAGGCCGGCGCAGGAGAGGTTCTCGACCGAAAGCACCTTGTCGCCATAGGGGCGCGCGGTGCGCTTGACCTCGCCATGCAGCGTTTCGGTGAGCGTGCGGCCGACCATCGCCTGCACGATGGAGGCGCGGGTGAAGCCTTTCGCCTCCCCCGAAGCCACGATCTCGCCGTCGCGCATGATGGTGATGCGGTTGGCGACGGCGAGCGCCTCTTCGAGCGCATGGGTGATGAAGATGATGGCGATTCCTTCCTTCACCAGCCGCTGCAGAAGGTTGAAGAAATGGCGCTTCTCTTCCGGCGTCAGCGTCGCGGTCGGCTCGTCGAAGATGATGACGCGGGCCTTGTGGTGGACGGCGCGCGCGATCTCCACCATCTGCTTGTGAGCCGCGCCCAGCGTGCTCACCTGGGCGGTCGGATCGACCTGGAAGCCCATGCCGGCGAGGAACTGGCGCGCCTGGATGTAGAGGCCGCGCAGGCGGTTGAACATCTTCTCTTCGCCGAGATAGAGGTTCTGCGCCACCGTCATGGCCGGCACCAGATTGGTCTCCTGGAACACCATGGCGATGCCGGCGCGCAGCGCTTCGGCGGGTGTGGCGAAAGACACTTCCTTGCCGTCGAAGAACAGCTTGCCTTCGGTCAGCTTGAACACACCGGCCATGACCTTGGTCAGTGTCGATTTGCCAGCGCCGTTTTCGCCCAGCAGCGCATGGATTTCGCCCTTACGCAGGTCGAAATTGACGTTCTTGAAGGCGGGGATGCGGGAGAACGCCTTGGTCGCGTCCCTCAGCTCGATGATGTTGGCGTCCGACATCGCTTAACCCCGCTTGCCGCTGGCGACCTTGGCCAAGCGCACGATCCTCGACCCGCCGCGCGAGGCGACAAGCAGGTCGTCGCCCGTCTCGCAGGCGCTGATTGTGCCGTGCACGGTGCCGTCGGCGCGCGAATGGAAGCTCGACAGCGGCTTCATGTTCTGGTCGCAATGAACCACCAGCCCGTAGGACCTGGTAACCGCGTAGGGCTTCAGCACGTTCATCTGCTTGAGCTGGCTGCCCTGCATCGGCTCGCGGTAGTCGCGCCATGAGCTGAGCGACGGCGCCATCCAGTAGGCTTCCGGCACCTCGGCCAGCATACGCTTGCGGTAGGTCTCCTCGCGCAGGATGAACTCCACCAGCTGGTTTCGCACCGAATAGAAGGTCAGCCAGTAGCCGGCGTTGAAGGCGGGCGCGATGCGGGCCGGATAGGCCGGCAGGTGCTCCAGCACCGGCGCCGTTGCCTTGCTGGCAAGATCGATCGCCAGCACGCGATAGCGCCAGGCTTCGGTGACGTAGACGCGGTTGGAGCCGGTCGTGGCGATGCCGGCCGGCCAAGCGAGGCCGTCGCGGATAAGCTCCAGCCGGCCGCTTTTCAGGTCGAGGCGCCAGACCGAGCCAGAAGCGTTCTTCTGCATCAGGTCGCGGCGCCAGCCACTCGCTGGCAGCGAGGCCGAACCATTGGCCACCAGCAAGGTGTTGCTGTCGAGGAAAGTCAGCGCGGTGACGCAGGACAGCCTGCGGGCCTCGTCGCCCGTTGCCTCCCGCCCGTCATGCAGCCCGCCGCGAATGACCACACCCTTGCCGTCGATGGCCAGGGCGGTCATGCCGCGCGCATGGGCGAGCGCGGTGACCTCGCCGGGGAATTCCTGCAGCGATTCCTGCTTGCCGTCGGCGTCGAACCGCATCAGCCGGTTCGCGCTGCTCGCCAGCATGCCCTTTTCGGTCCGCACCAGATTGTCGGCCTCGGCGAGGCTAGCGAAGGCTTCCGCCTCCTCGAGGTCCTGGTTGGGCAGCAGCGGCCCGTCGAGTGTGGGCACGGTCACCGCCCAATCGCCCCGACCGAAGAAGCGATCGAAAAGCCGGCTCACGGCGCTCATGCTTTTTTGCCCCAGTAGGAATCCGAGCTGAACCAGTTGGGATCGGTGCCCTTCAGCGGCAGCGTACCCATGCGGTTGTTGAAGATGCCGCAGAGATAGAGGATGCCCTTGTGCTCGCGCATCGAGGTGATCATCGGATGCTTCTCGCCGGCCTGGTCCCACAGGCTTTCCAGGATCTGGCCGTTTTCGTCGAAGCGCAGCACGCAGCCGGTGTTGAGGTTGGGCATCAGCCAAGCATCCTCCGACACGCGCCGCGCCATGCGGCGGCGGAAGCCCGGCATTTCCAGCGACAGGTCCAGCGCTGGCGTGCGCATGCCCATCAGGGCCAGCCAGTAGGTGCCGTCGGAGGCGCGGTTGATGTTGTCGGGATAGCCAGGCAGTCCCTCGATGACCCGCTCCACCTTGCCCTTCTTCGGGCCATCGAAATAATAGCGGCTGATGCGGCAGGCCCAGCTCTCCGCGAACAGCACCGACTGGCCGTCGAAAGCGGTGCAGATGCCATTGGGGAAGACAAGGTTCGACAACAGCGTGCGGGTCGAACCCGACTTGGGATCGTGGACGATGATGCGGCCGTTGCCGCGGCTCTCCAGCGCATCCGCATACCAGTCATGCATCTCGAAACGCACCGTGGCCTCGGAAAACACGATGCGGCCGTCGGGGAGGATGTCGCAATCGTCGGCGAGCTTCATGGTCGAATCGTCGACGACCGATGTCAGCGAGCGGTTGGTCTCGGCGGTGAGCAGCTTCACCGCGCCTGCCGGCGAGACCTGGTAGAGGCCCATTCCGGCGACGCAGATCACCAGATTGTCCTCGCGGTCGAAGGCCATGCCGAGCGGCGAACCGCCGATATGGGCGAACACCTCGCTCTCGGTGTAGTGCGGCGGCTGGAAGCGCAATATGTCGCCCTGGCGGCTGCCGGTGTAGAGCCGGTCTTGCCGGTCGAAGATGACGTCCTCGGCGCCGTCGAGGAAGCCTAGGCCGATGACGCCGACATCCTTCAGCCGATCGTTCACCGCCATCGGCGCGCCGGGCGCGGTCGAGATCGCCTGCGGCATCTTGGCGAAGGTCGGCGAGATATAGACGCTGCGCAGGATCTTGTGGCGGTTCTTCACCCAGCGCACGTCGAGAAGCACTGACAAGAGCAGCACGAGGCCGAGGATCAGATAGTTGACCGGGCCGGGCACGGCCAAAGCAAGCAGGCTGTTCGACAGGACGAGCACGAACAGCGTGCCCATCAGCGCCTTGGCGACCGAGCCGCGCCCGCCGCCGAGCGAGATGCCGCCGAGCACGGTCGCGGTCAGCACCTGCAGTTCGAGGCCGGTGCCGATGTCGGAGGCCGCGCTGCCGATGCGGGCCGAGAAGAAGAAGCCGGAGAGCGCGACCAGCACCGAACAGAGCACATAGGCGCTGAACAAGGTGAAACGCACATTGATGCCGGCATTGTAGGCCGAACGACGCGCGCCGCCGACCGCGAACAGCCGCCAGCCATAGCGGGCGCGCGACAGCACCAGGTGGATCACGATCGCAATGACCACGAAGACGACGAAAGATGTGGGCACGCCCCAGACCGTGCCGAAGCCGAGAAAATCATAGGTCGGCGAATCCGGCCCGCTGGTGACGATCGCCGTCGAAACATGCGGGAAGACGATGTCGAAGGTGGACCGGTAGATGATGAGGGTGACAAGCGTGGTGAGGAACGCCCGCATGCGCAGGAAGCCGACCAGGAAGCCGTTGACGGCGCCGCAGACGACGCCGAGCCCGAGGCACGCCGCCAGGCCGGTTCCAAAACTCCACTGCCCGACATTCATGCCGTAGAGCGTGACCAGCACGGCCAGCGCGAAGGTCGAGCCGACCGACAGGTCGATGCCGCCGGATACCATGACGATGGTCATGCCGAGCACGACCAGGCCGAGCTCGGCGGTCTGGCCGCTGAGATTGGTCAACGTCGTCACATCGAAGAAGCCCGGCACGATCGAGCCGAAGATCGCGCACAGGATAACCAGCGCCGTGAAGGGGATGACGCTGTCGATCCACTTCTTGGTCAGGATCTCCCCGACCACGTGGTCGGGGAGCAGACGATAACGCCAGCGTACAAGGCTTTCGGCCATGCTCATCGGAAAGTCCGTTTACTTGATGTCTTCGGGCTTCCAGCAGTTCCGGCCGGTCGCGTTGGTCCTGTCGACATGGGTGATCGGGCCGAAGAAGATGGTCTTCTCGCTGCCCGCCTGCCGGTCGGGATGCTGCAGCAGTTCCGAGATCTGCTGCGCGGCGATTTCGCCCTGGATCGGGGCATTGAAGTTGAAGATCACGTCGAGCAGCCCGTTCTTGATGCTCTCGCAGCCCGTGGCGGCACCCGCGCCGTTGGTGACGATGGTGACCTGGTCCTGCTTGCCGGCGGCCGCGACGGCGGCGCCCGCGCCGACTTCGGCATTGTCCCAGATGCCCATGATGCCGCAGAGATCCGGATGCTGCTGCAGCACCGTCTCGGTGATCTGGCGGGCCTTTTCGCTGATGTAGTCGGCCGGCTGGTCGGAGACGAGTTGCAGTTCAGGATTGGCCTTCAGCACCTCGTCGATGCCGGTGCGCATGTAGATGTTGGCGGCGCCCGTCTGGACGCCGGCAAGCCAGACCACCTTGTGCGAGACGGCGTTCGGCCCGGTGCAATGCTTGGCCAGTTCGCCCATCTCCAGGCGGCCCATCTCGATCCAGTCATTGCCGACATAGGAGTCGGTCTGCGTCGCCGACTGCATGTTGACCTGCAGCACCTTGATGCCGGCGGCCTGCGCCTGTTTCAAGAGCCGTGCATAGGTCTGCACATCCGGGTTCTGCACGATGATCAGGTCCGGCTTCTCGGCGATAGCGCCTTGCATGGCGCGGATGCCGGCATTGGTGTCGCCGTTGGGATCGCGCACCTCGAGGGTGAAGCCGTAGCGGGCGGCATGACGCTGCCACACCATCACCCAGGCTTGGTTGAGGTCCATGCCCTGCGAGATCGGCACGAAGATGACCTTCTTGCCCTTGAGCGATTCCAGATAGGGCGCGCGGCCGACCTGGTCGGTTTCCTGCGCGCTTGCGACCTGCGCTGCGCCCATGAGCGCAAGCGCGGTCATGCCCGCCAACAGGCATTTCTTGAATATCTTCATGGTTTTCCTCCCTGATTTGATGGTTCGGGTTCTTGTTTCAGATGTCGCCGCTCTGCGAGGTCTGCTCGTCGCGCGGATTGATGATGGCGTCGATGGCAAGGGCGCCGAGCAGGATCACGCTCTTGATCAGGTTCTGGCTGGTGTAGCTGAAGTTGAGGATTGTCATGCCGTTGGTCAGGATGCCGACCAGGATGGTGCCGGCGATCACGTTGCGCACGCCGCCCTGCCCGCCCGACAGGCCAATGCCGCCCAGCACGACCACAAGGAGCACGTCGTAGATCAGGCTCGAATTGTAGAGGCGCGTGTCGATGCCGGTGACCAGGCCAGTCATGATGATGCCGGCGGTGAAGGCTATGAGCGCGCTGATGACATATTGCGTCACGATGATCGGGCGCGTCGGCAATCCGGTGGTGCGGGCCGCGTTCGGATTGTCGCCGGTTGCGTAGACCAGCCGGCCGAAGCGAGTCTTCCTCAGGAAAAGCCCCATCAGAGCAGCCACCGCTCCAAAGATGACGACGGACATCGGTATGCCGAGCACGCTGCCATTGCCGACGAATTTCAGCCAGGCGATGTCCGGCGGCGCATAGAGCACGTCCGAGGCGAAGACGATGCGCCCCGAGCCGTAAACCGAAGAGGCGATGGCTAGAGTGGCGAAGATCGGCGGCACTTCCGCGACCGCCACCATGACGCCGGTGAACAGGCCGATGACCGCGACCAGGATAGCGCCGCAGATCACGGCAAGCGTGAAATCGATGCCCCAGGTGGAAATCCAGATGCTGAAGGCGACGCCGACGACCATCACCGCCACCATGGTGAGGTCGATGCCGCGGCCAACGACGACGAAGCCCATGCCGACGGCAAGCGTGCCGAGGATCGACACGTTCTTGAGGATGGCGATGACGTTGCCCCGGCTCAGGAAATTGTTGAGCGTCGCCGAGAAGACGACGAACAGCATGACCGAGATCGCGACGACGACGACTTCCTGGGACGCCTTGAAGCCAAGGCGCCTGCCGTCCGACTTGCCCGAACCAGGCATTTTCCTCCTCCCAGGCAGCCTATGGCTGGCGCCTTCCTCAGGCGATCAGCTGCTCCGGAATCCTCCCAAGGCACCGAGCCGTCGCCTGGCTCGGACAATTACGACTGGAGCGTCGGCGGACAATTTCGTTTTTCTGATACGCTGTGCAGTTTGCCTCCGGTGCCGTGGATAAAGGAGTTCGCGGCCACGGGTTCTCGCAAGCGACACCTCGTGGCCGCTGGGGGCCGTTTCGGATTCAATCGATGTCGAACGAGACACCCTGGGCCAGCGGCAGTGCCTTGGAGAAGTTCACCGTGTTGGTGGCGCGGCGCATATAGGCCTTCCAGGCATCCGAGCCGCTCTCGCGGCCGCCGCCCGTCTCCTTCTCGCCGCCGAACGCCCCCCCGATCTCGGCGCCCGAGGTGCCGATGTTGACGTTGGCGATGCCGCAATCCGAGCCGTCGACGCCGAGGAACCGTTCCGATTCCTGCAGGTCGCGCGTGAAGATCGACGACGACAGGCCGGCGCCCACCGCATTGTGCTGCTCGAGCGCCTCGTCGAAATCGGTGTATCGCATCACATAGAGGATCGGCGCGAAGGTCTCTTCCGTCACCGGCGAAACCTGCTTCGGCATCTCGACCAGCGCCGGATGCACGTAATAGGCGTCCGGATGGCCGTTCTCGAGGCGCGCGCCGCCCGTCACCTTGCCGCCATGCGCTTGCGCTTCCTTCAGCGCCTTCTGCATGTTGTCGAAGGCGCCCTTGTCGATCAGCGGACCGACCAGCACCTTGCCTTCCAGCGGATTGCCGACCGAGACGGACTGATAGGCCTTCTTCAGCCGCGGCAAGAGCGCGTCATAGACGCTGTCATGCACGAACAGGCGCCGCAGCGTCGTGCAGCGCTGGCCGGCAGTGCCCATCGCGCCGAAGGCGATGGCCCTGAGCGCCATGTCGAGATCGGCGGTGGGCGTGACGATGCCGGCATTGTTGCCGCCGAGCTCGAGCACGGCGCGGGCAAAGCGCTTGGCAAGCCTCGGACCGACCTCGCGGCCCATGCGCGTCGAGCCGGTGGCCGAGACCAGCGGCACCTTCGGATGGTCGACCAGCACCTCGCCGGCGACGCGGTCGCCGATCAGCACCTGCAGCAGGCCTGCCGGCGCATCGGTGCCGAAGCGCTTTGCGGCGCGCTTGAAGATCGCCTCGCAGGCAAGCGCGGTCAGCGGCGTCTTTTCCGACGGCTTCCACACCACCGCATCGCCGCAGACGAAGGCGAGCGCCGAATTCCACGACCACACCGCGACCGGGAAGTTGAAGGCCGAGATCACGCCGACCACGCCCAGCGGATGCCAGGTCTCCATCATGCGGTGTCCGGGGCGCTCGGTGGCGATGGTGAGGCCGTAGAGCTGGCGGGAAAGGCCGACGGCGAAGTCGCAGATGTCGATCATTTCCTGGACTTCGCCCAGACCCTCGGACGGGATCTTGCCGACCTCGATCGACACCAGCCGGCCGAGCTCGTCCTTATGCGCGCGCAATTCCTCGCCGAGCAGCCGCACCAGCTCGCCGCGCTTCGGTCCAGGCACCAGCCGCCAGGCCTGGAAGGCCTTGTGCGCGGCATCGATGGCCTTGCCGGCGTCCGCTGCCGAGATCGACTTGAGCGCCGCGATCTCTTCGCCCGTCACCGGGCTGCGCACGACAAGGTCGCCGCCGACAAGCGCATCCCTGGCCACGCCCAGTTTCTCAAGAAGTGAGGCCGTTTCCTTGGCTAAGCTTATGGATTTATGTGCGATGTTCATTCCAAACTCCTGTTTGTTCGCGCTGACCGAAACGCGCGGCACCGATTTGCCGGGCGGCGTCTGCCGTTTCAGTCCAGCGGCGAGGTCTTTGCTTTTCTGTCCGGCATAGAGCTCGCAATAGGCCTTTGCGGCAGATGCCGTGCTCGGGTTTCGACCATCCTGCCTATTCCGCCGCCTGCAGGCCGCGCAGCGCGCTCCGGCAATTCTCGATCGACCGCCTTTCGATGGCTGCATAGTGCGCGAACTCGTCGACAACGCTGGCGCCGAGAGCGGCTTCGAAAACTTGCTGGTTGGGGCTGGCGGCAAAAGCCTCTGTCGCCTCATCGCCGAGATTCGACTGGAAGATGCCGGCCGCGCTGACGGGAAGGAAATCCTCGTAGACGATCGGATCGAAACGCAGCAGCCCTTCGGCCAACAGCCTTTCGACATCGTCATCGCGCCCGCCGCGGGCTGTGCGCCCGAGCTCGGTCAGCGAATAGGTGAAATAGCCAAGTCCAGCGGCTCGGATTTCCTCCCAGCTGTCCGGAAACGACTTGAACCGCCCGGCCAGCGCCGCGCCGTAGTCTGCCGCATTCGAACCATCCGCCGACGGCGTGGCGATCTTGCGGGCCTCGTCGAGCAACCTGTCGTAGAGTGCCCTGCCCTTCGGCGTCAGCGCGATGCCGCGCTGCTCGATCTCGCCGAAGCGCGCCGTGTGCGAACCGGTCGTCCAGGCGCCGTCATCCGATTGGAACGACACCGGCTCTTCGAGTGCCTTGAAGGATGTTTGTCTGAGCAGGACCGGGCACCGGCGGGTCGGCGGACCTTCGACGACCGCCTTGGGTTCGATGCCTCGCAACGGCATGCGCGCCTGCACCGCGTCGATATCGAGCGTGCGCGGCGTGAGGTGATTGATGTGCGGCCCCTTGAAGGACACGACATCGGCAACCAGCCGATGCTGACGGTGCAGTCTTTGGTACATATCCGCGCTTACGCAGGCCCGATCGTGCCAGCGGAATGTCTCGAGGATCTCGTCGACGAAGCGGTCGGCGTCACGCCGATCAAGGCCACCCTGCCTCTCGGCCTTTTCGGTGAGCGCGATCGCGCCGTCGCTGAAAATCCGCCGGGCCGCGAGAACCTGCTGCGCCTCGGCCCGCAGCGTCTCGTCGCCGATCAGGTCGAGACGAAGCAGGGACGTGAAGACGCGAAAAGGGTTACGGCTGAGCGTCCTGGCGTCGACCGGCCGGAACGCCGTAGCATGGACCGGCACGCCGGCGGCGCTGAGGTCGTAGTAGCCTACCGGATACATGCCCATGACAGCGAAGACGCGCCGCATCATCGACAGTTCGGCGGGCGTCCCAAGGCGGATCGCCCCATGCCGCTCC
The DNA here is from genome assembly GCF_020165615.1 of Mesorhizobium sp. BH1-1-5. NCBI lineage: Bacteria > Pseudomonadati > Pseudomonadota > Alphaproteobacteria > Hyphomicrobiales > Phyllobacteriaceae > Mesorhizobium > Mesorhizobium sp. BH1-1-5. The sequence continues at coordinate 50,646 of NZ_JAIUIM010000035.1, read as the reverse complement.
TGCGAGATGCGATCGAGCGAATCCGTGGCTTCCAGGCTGGTCCGCAGCTCCGGATCGCCGGCCAGCACTTCCGCGTTCGCCTCGGCGACCAGCTCCATCAGCATGCCGTAGGCCGGGACCTCGACCTTGTACATTGCCGACATCGCCGCCGAAAAGTCGGCCCGGATATCGTCGCGGGAAACGAAACCAGCGTCTCGCATCGGTGCGCCTCACTTCGAAGAAAAGGAAAGATCATTCCAGATAGGAGTGATATCTGCTTTCTTTAGAGGTTGTTTTTGATAAATTCGACTGGGTTGATGCGAGATACGCATGACACTGAGCAGAAAGCTGATACCGGACCTGGTCGCGGTCCAGGCCTTCGAATGCGCGGCGAGGCACGCGAGCTTCACGCGCGCCGGGCGTGAGCTCAATCTGACGCAGAGCGCGGTCAGCCGGCAGGTCAAGGAGCTCGAGCGTTTCCTTGGAACCCTGCTGTTCGAGCGGATCCGGCAGCGCGTGGTGCTTTCCGAAGACGGTCGGCGCTTCCTGCCGGAAGCGCGCAAGCTCTTGCAGCAGACCGAGGAGACGATGCTGCGCGCGATGTCGTCGGCGGATGCCGCGTCGAGCCTGAGCATCGCCACCTTGCCGACATTCGGCAGCCGCTGGCTGAGCCCCCGCTTGCCCGATTTCTTGCGCCGGAACCCGGGCGTGATCCTCAATGTGGGATCGCGCTCGACGCCGTTCGACTTCGAGGACGAAAACTTCGACATGGCGATCCACTATGGCCAGCCGGTCTGGGCGCGCGGCACATGCACCTATCTGTGCAGCGAGTCGATCCTGCCGGTGGCAAGCGGCGCGCTGGCGAAGGGGGCGGGCGATATGGCTCCCGCGGACCTGCTCGAAAAGCCCCTGCTCCACTTGGCGACCCGCCCAAAGCTGTGGTCGCGATGGTTCGAACATGTCGGCCTGCCGACCGAAAGGGCCTACAGGGGACACCGGTTCGATCAGTTCTCGATGATCATCGAAGCCACCATCGCCGGCATGGGATATGCGCTCCTGCCTCGTTACCTGATCGATCGGGAACTCGCTTCCGGCAAGCTTGCCGTGATGGTCGACAAGCCGATCACGACCGAAAACAGCTATTACGCCGTCGTGCCGGAATCGGGCCGGACGAACGAGCTTGCGCAGCGCTTCACCGCCTGGCTGATAGGACAAGTGGCAGGCACGGCATGATGCGGCGGTGGCAAGCCGACCTGCCGGTTGCACTACGCGACGACCCGCCAGCGCCCGTTCCTCCGCCACGACCGTGCTCCAACGCCTTCTAAATCGGTGGATCGCCGATCGCGCCATTGACGTTCTCCTATAGTGGAATTATGGAGATCGCATGCTTTTCGATCATGTGATTGTGGGTGGCGGCTCCGCGGGTTGCGTGCTTGCCAACAGGTTGTCCGCGGACCCCAGGCGCAGCGTCTGCCTTGTCGAAGCGGGGCCGGACACGCCGCCGGAAGCCGTTCCGGACGCGATCTATTCCGACGCCTTCCTGCCGGACTATTTCCAGCCATATCGCTACTGGACCGACCTCGAAGCCTATACCGGCGCGCTCGGCAACAAGTGCCAGGCGCAGGTCAAGGCCGACATGAAACCCCGGCGCTACGAACAGGCCCGCGTGATGGGCGGCGGCTCGTCGGTCAACGGCCAGGTGCTCATCCGCGGTCTCGCCGCGGACTACGACGAATGGCAGGAGCTTGGCGCTTCCGGCTGGTCCTGGAACGATTGCCTGCCTCTCTTCAAGCGGATCGAGCGCGACCTGGATTTCGCCACGCCGCTGAGCGGCACGCAGGGACGCATCCCGATCCGCCGGACATTCCCGGAGCACTGGAGCCCGTTCGCGCTGGCCTTTCGCGACGCTGTCGGGAAAGTCGGCATCCCCTATCTCGATGACAGCCACCAGCAGACCGGGGACGCCTGTTTCCCCTTCGGCCGCAACAACGCCTACAATCATCGCGTCTCCGCGGCCGCCGGCTATCTCGATGAATCGACCCGCCGCCGCCCCAATCTCCGGATTCTCGCTGGTTCCACCGTCCGCTCGCTGACATTCGAAGGACGCAGGGCGACCGGCGTCAATGTCGTCACCAAGGGACAGGAACAGTGGATCGAGGCCGGAGAAATCATTCTCTCGGCCGGCGCGCTGCACACACCTGCCCTGCTGATGCGTGCCGGAATTGGCCGCGCGGAGCATCTTGGCGAGGTGAACGTTCCGGTTCTATGCGATCGCCGCGGCGTTGGCGAAAACCTGCTCGACCACCCGCTGATAGGCTTCGGCGTCCACCTTCGCGACCATGGCCGGCTCTCGCCCGCCGCGCGAAATGGCTTCCTGATGCATATGCGCTGGAGCTCCGGCCATCCGGATTGCGCGCCGGTCGACATGAAGCTGACCGTGTCCGGGCGCTTCGCGGCAACCCGCCTTGGCCAGCGACTGGCCACGGTCAATTTCGGGCCCAACAAGGCTTACTCGAAAGGCATTGTCCGGCTCAACGCCGCGTCGCCGGAAGCCGAGCCGTTCGTCGCCTTCAATTACCTGTCTGATGAACGGGACCTTGCGCGGTTCAAGTCGACCGCCAGGCGGGTCGCCGGTTTCCTGTCCACGGATCCGGTGAGCGGCTTCGTCAGCGGCTTCTGGCCAGGCATCTATGCCGAGTCGCTGCGCAATCTCTCAGCGCCGACACCCTGGAACAGGCTCGTCACCAACGTCGCCGCGAGCCTGCTCGATCTCGGCGGCCCGGCACGGCGCATGGTGCTCGGCGCGGCCGTCGACCAGCGCTTTCCGCTGGAGCGCACGCTTGCCGACGATGCGACGATGGAGGCGTGGATCCGCGCCGGCGTGCAGGGCGACTGGCACCCCTGCGGCACCTGCAGGATCGGCGCCCCGGACGACCCCTACGCCGTCGTCGATCCGAAAGGCCTGGTCTATGGCGTCGAGCGGCTGCGCGTCGCGGACGCCTCGATCATGCCCTCCATACCGAGCGCGAACATCAATCTGACCACGATGATGATCGGCGAGAAGATCGCGGACAGCATCTTAGGCGCATAGGTATGCCGGCCACGGCGGCGATCTTCGCGCCCAGGCCGGATACGGTTCAACCGAGATAGATCGAGACCACGCGCTCGTCGACGGCCAGTTCCGCCCCCGGCCCCTCGAGCACGATCTCGCCATGCTCCATGACATAGGCGTGGTGGGCGATTTCCAATGCCATGAGCGCGTTCTGCTCGACCAGGAGGACGGTCGTGCCGGCCGCGTTGATGGCCTGGATCGTGTCGAACACCTGCTCCACCACCAGGGGCGCGAGGCCCATCGACGGCTCGTCCATGAGCAGCACCCTTGGCCGCGCCATCAGCCCGCGCGCTGTTGCCACCATCTGCTGCTCGCCACCCGAGAGCGTGCCCGCGACCTGACGGCGCCGCTCCTTCAGCCTGGGGAACAATTCGAACATGCGGTCGCGGTCTTCCGCGATCGCCGCATGATCGGTTCTCGAAAATGCGCCCATCAGCAGATTTTCCTCGACCGAGAGGCGTCCGAAAATCCGCCGCCCTTCCGGCACCTGGACGATGCCGCGGCGCGTGATCTCGTGCGGCTTGAGCGCCGCCGACGATTGCCCGTCTATCCTTATGCTGCCGTTCTTGATCGGGATCAGCCCGCTGATGGCGTTGAGCGTGGAGCTCTTGCCGGCGCCGTTGGCCCCCACCAGCGCGACGATGCCGCCATCCACGATCTTGATCGAAACGCCGCGCACGGCTTCGATGTTGCCATAGGCAAGCGACATGTTCTCGATTTCGAGGATCATGGATGGCCTTCCTTCGCGGCGGAAGCCAGCGCGTGCTCGATGCCGCTCGCCACGCGCTTGGCGCCACGACTGCCGCCCGATCCGAGATAGGCTTTGATGACGTCGGGGTTGCGTTGGACGTCGACGGGAACTCCGTCCGCGATCTTGACGCCATGATCCAGCACGACGACCTGGTCGGACAGTTCCATCACCATCTTGATCTGATGCTCGATCAGAAGAATGGTGATGCCGAGCTCGTCGCGCAGCCTTCGGATGAAGACGGCCATTTCGGAGGTCTCGCTCGGGTTCATGCCGGCAACAGGTTCGTCGAGCATGAGTAGGCGCGGGCGCGTCGCGAGCGCGCGCGCGATTTCGAGGCGCCGCTGCTCGCCATAGGAGAGATGGTCGGCGACCATTTCGCCCTTGCCCTTGAGGCCGACGAATTCGAGCAGTCGATCGGCCTCGATGGCGGCCTCGCGCTCCGCTTCGCGATTGGATCTGAGGTTGAGCAGCGAGCCCCACCAGCTCGAATGCTTGAGGTGCAGATGCATGCCGACGAGCACGTTGTCGCGCGCCGTCATGTTCCGGAACAGCCGGATCGTCTGATAGGTGCGGGAAATGCCGGTGGCCACCACCATGTCGGGCAACATGCCGTCGATGCGCGTGCCGGCGAAATACACTTCTCCCGAGCTTGGCGAGATCATCTGGGTCAGGCAATTGAAAGCGGTCGTCTTGCCCGCTCCGTTCGGCCCGATGATGCTGCAGATCGCCCCTTCCCGAACCTCGAGGTCGAGCGCGTTTATGGCCACTAGCCCGCCGAAGCGCTTGCCCATGCGCACGGCGCGAAGAACAGCGTTTTGCGTCATGGCCGTGCCGCCTGAGCGCTCCGGGCGCCTGTCGCGGGGACTACTATCCTGCGCCGCCGGCGACCTGCCGGCCACAGGCCTTCAGGCATCAGCCGCATGGTGAGGATCAGCGCCAGTCCGTAGAACAGGTAGCGGAATTCGCCGAATTCGCGCAGCGCCTCCGGCAGGCCGATGAGGACCAGCGCGCCTAGGACGACGCCGGACAGGCTGCCCAGCCCCCCCACGACGATCAGCGCCAGGACATTGATCGACATCAGGAGCTGGAAGCTCGAAGGAAACACCGAATTCACCATCACCGCGAAGATGGAGCCGGCCAACCCCGCGAACGCCGCGCCGAAGGCATAGGCGAGCAGCTTGCTCTGCACGAGGTTTATGCCCATCGCCTGCGCGACATCCTCGTCCTCGCGCAGCGCGATCCAGGCCCGGCCGAGCCGCGATCGTTCCAGCCGCCAGGCGCAGTAGGCGGCGAAAATGGCCGCGGCGAGCGTCAAGTAGAACAGCGACACCGCGCTGCCGAACTGGAAGCCGCCGATCTGCGGCTTCGGTATCTGCAGGATGCCCTGGGCGCCGCCGAGTATGGGTGCGGCCGCATCGGACTGAACCACGATCCGCACGATCTCGCCGAGCCCCAGCGTGGCGACCGCGAGGTAGTCGCCCTTGACCCCGAGCACCGGGATGCCGAACAGGATGCCCATCAGCACGGCGCCGAGAACCGCGAGCGGCATTGCCGCCCAGAACGGGAAGCTGGGCACTGCCGTGTAGTGCGCGAGCGCAAGCGGGCTGTCCGCCGTCAGGATGGCGGTGATGTAGGCGCCGGTCGCGAAGAAGGCGACGAAGCCCAGGTCGAGCAGGCCGGCAAGGCCGAGCTCCAGGTTGAGGCCCATGCCCATCAGCACATAGAGCCCGATCAGCAGGAAGACCTGCGCGATGTAGGGACCGCCGGCGATCGGAACCAGGAGCAGCAGCAGCAACACCAGCAGTGCAGGCGCGGATCGACGCCATGGATGACTGCCGGCGGAGCCGGCAAAACCGCCGGGCCTGCGAACCAGAAACGGCAGGGCAGCGACGGCCAGCGCGATCGCGAAGATCGTCAGCCCTCCCCTGGCGGTCAATCCGTCCCAGCCATAGAACCACGGGGCGAACCAGCGAAACAGGGCGTTGCTTTGCAGGATGACCTGGATGAACTCCTGGAACATGCCGCACAAAAGCACGGCGAGCGCGGCGGGGAAGATCAGGCGCCGGACCTTGTGCGGCAGGCGTTGATAGAGTGCGCCGGCCGAAGCCGCGACCACCGAGCCGGCGACCAGCAGGACGGCACCCGAAATGCCCGGTTGTCCGAAGGTCAGCAGCCGCGCCAGCGGCGGCGTGAGCGCGATGAAGATCGAGCGCAGATTGATGCTGAGGATCAGGCTGGCGAACCCGGCCGCCAGAAGGCCGGCAACGAGGCCGGCGAGCGGAGCAGTCCAGAAGACCGGGCTGCGATCTTTCGCGGATGGTCGCTGGCTGAGCAGTCCGACCAGAAAAGCGATCGCCAGCAGCGCGGTTTGCGCGAGCGTCAGGACATTGGCGACGACGGGGCGGGCGTTCATCATCGCCAGCAGCCCGACGCTCCCCAGATAGATCGCGATCAGCGCCGCGCCGGCTCCGGTCACGATGCCGCGCCGCAAGTGGCGGCTCAGCCGCCCGTCGAGATCGTCCTGCTGCACGCTCATGCCCGCTTCTTCGCCATGGCTTCACCGAACAGTCCTTGCGGCCTGAAGATGAGGACCATCAAAAGCACCAGGAAGCCAATGGCGTCACGCAGTTGATAGGGTGCCGTTATGCCGAGCCCATCAAGGAACAATGCCGGCCCGACGGCCTCGATCAGACCGAGGAACATTCCGCCGACCATAGCGCCCGGTATGCTGCCGATGCCGCCGAGAACGGCGGCGCCGAACGCCTTGATGCCCGGCGCGAAGCCCATGAAGAAATGGACCTGCTGGTAGATCAGCGCATAGCAGACGCTGGCGACACCTGCCATCGCACCGCCGAGCGCGAACGCGAAGACCACGACGCGGTCGACATCGACACCCATCAGGGAAGCGGCGGCCTTGTCTTCGGAGACGGCCCGCATCGCCATTCCCATGCGGGTGCGATGAACGATGAGATAGAGGATCACCATGGCAGAGATCGCGCAGCCCATGACGAAGAGGTTGATGACCGGGATCCGCATGCCCAGCGGGGTGACGACGGCATCCTGCCAGGGGGTGACCGGATAGGACTTGACGCCGGAGCCGAACATGCCGCGCACGGTCTGTTCCAGCACGAACGACACGCCGATGGCGCAGATCAACGGCGCCTGGCCGGGACTGTTGCGAAACGGCCGATAGGCGAACCGCTCGGTGGCCAGCGCCACCGCGATGCATGTGACCATTGCGATCGTGAAGATGGCGAGGATCGCCAGGATCGGATGCGCCGCCAACAGCCCGCTTCGCGATGCGCCGGTGGCGACGAAATAGCCCGCGAACGCTCCCGTCATGGTGATGTCGCCATGCGCGAAATTGATCATCCTGAGCACGCCGTAGACCATGGTGTAGCCAAGCGCGATCAAGGCATAGACGCTTCCCAGCGTCAGCCCGAACATGGCGAAGTCGAACCACTGGGCGAGCGAGTAGCGCCCTTCGAGCAGCGTGGCCACGGTGCCGAACAGCGCGATGGCAGCCACCGCGCAGCGCAGCACCCACATGAAGATGTCAATGCCGTTGATGCGCTTGCGGGCGCTCGCTCCCGGCGCCGCCGTGATAAGGCTTGTCTCGCTCATTCACTGTCCGATGCAACTGCCCTCGTGCGCGGCACGCCGATCGACTGGCGTACCGCGATGAGCAAGTCCAATCAATTTCAGGGGTAGATTTTCTTCGGGTTCGTACCGATCGCGAAGCTCGAGCGATCCGCGCTCTGGTATTGGTAGATGCCCGGCTTGAAGGCTGAGCACTGGCCGTCGGCGGTGCAGGAGATATCGCCGCTCATGCCGCTGAACTTGATCGTGAAGAGCGCGTCGTGAAGCGCCTTCTTGTCGACGACCACGGTGCCGTCGGCCTCGGTCTTGGCCGATTTCTCCAGCGCCATCCTGAGCAGCGTCAGCGCGTCATAAGCGTTGGCGACGAAACCCGATGTCGGCGCTTCGCCATACTCGTCCTGGTAGTTCTGCAGGAGCTTGGGATAATCCTTGCCCTGGGCCTCGGGCGTGACGTCCGGGAACGCGCCGTAGAAGCCGATGACCGCGTCGCCCGCGGCATCCATGATGTCAGGCGACATCGTGCCGCCGCCGCCGATGAAGGCGACCTTCTCGAGCCCGGGGGTCTGCTTGGCCTGTTTCAAGATCTGCGCGGTCGCGGGAACGAAGATCGGCACATACACCGCGTCGGGCTTCTCGGTGGCGATGCGCGCCAGCAAGGGGCGCATGTCGACATCCGTCGGCGCGACCGCTTCCTGGGACGCGATCTTGCCGCCCAATCCGGTGAAGGTCTTGGCCATCTCCGCGGTAAGCTGCTGCGTATAGGGGCTGCCGTCATGAATGGTGACAACGGTCTTGGCCTTCAATCCATCATGGATCCATTTGGCATCGGCCGGCCCCTGGTCGGCGTCGCTGAACACGGTCCGCAGGAAACCCTTGTAGTCGGCCTTGCGGTCCGGCGCGGTAAGGGACGGCGCCGTCGCGGAGGTGCCGATGCTGACCAGGCCGGCGTTCCATAGGATCGGCGCGGCGGCCGTCGCCTCGCTGGAGCAGGACGGGCCGATCACGCCGACGACCGCCGGATTGGAGGCGAGCTTGGTCGCTGCCGTCTGGCCGCCTTCGGCGCTGCACTGACTGTCTTCGGCAAGCAGGCGGACCGGATGGTTGAGGATCGTGCCGTTCAGGTCCTTGATGGCCAGTTCGACGCCCCGCTTCTGGTCGTTGCCGAGAGCGGCATCGCCTCCGGACAGGACCCAGTAGCCGCCGATCACGATCGGCGCGCCCGGCTCGATCCGGACTTCGCTGGACTGGGAAAAGGCAGCGCCGACAAGCGCCAGATAGGCCACAGCCCCTGCAAACGCACGCTTGCAGATACGTTTCGACACAGTCATTCCAACCATCTCCGTTGTTTAGGCGCGCGAAATCGATGCGATTCCAGATTTTATTCTCGAAACAGCATGAGTACGCGCCAATTTCTCCGCATGTGCGCAACTAATACAGCGCAATCAGTAAATCGATATTCGATTCATCTGGATTGCACTTCAATTTTGTTGTACAGATTCTGGAGAGCTTCCCCTTTTTATCTATGGAAAGATGATATTCCACGATAGGAGAAACGTCAACAGGCGTCCCGACGATGTGTGCGAAGGGTCGTGACGATTCGTCAAACTGCCGCTAAATTGTCGCTATCTCCTCTTCCCGAGACCGAGGCCTGATGCCGCCAGCCCGCACCGCCGAAATTGAAACCAACCCCACTTCGAAGCCATCCATGCTTCTCGCCAAGCGCATAAAGGCGCTGCGGGACGAACGGGGATGGACGCTGGACGTGACCAGCGAGCACACCGGTCTTTCGCGCTCGGCTCTCTCCAAGATCGAGCGGCAGCAGATGTCGCCGACCTACAACGCCCTCAACAAGCTCGCGCAGGGCTTTGGCATAGGCATGATGCAGTTGATGGAAGGTCGGACCCCCGAAAAATCTGAGGACGTTAAGCTCACCCGCAGCGACGAAGGATCGATGCATTCGACATCGCTTTACCTGCTGCGGTTCCTGGACGCAGGCCTATATGCCAACTCGCCCTTGATCGTGACGGAGTTCACGATCGAGGCGACGGACATTTCCCAGTTCGAGCAATGGGATCGCCACGACGATGAAAACTTTGTCTATGTCCTGGAGGGAACGGCCCTCTTCCACAGGGAAGGCAGCGACGAGCCGCTGAAGATCGGCAAGGGCGACAGCATCTGCTTCGATGCGCGCATCGGCCACGCCTTCACCAGCCCGACGGGCAAGCCTGCCCGCGCGTTGTCCGTGACCATCAGAATGTGAGCGGTCTCGGCAACAGGATCAAAGCGGCAGCCTGCGTCCGATTCCCATGGTCGTGGCCCTGTCCACCACAAGGCGCGCGACCGCCACGTCGGCAAGGCCGGAGCCGGCGAAGATAAGAGCCCTTCGGCCCGCCAGGGGTTGATCGGTCCTGGCTTGCGAGAGCAGATCGGCAAGATCCTTCTCCAGCACCCGGTCGGTATTGTAGCCGCGGCCCGGCGGTACCTGGTCGCGGTCGTCCGTGGCCAGCAGTTCTATCTCGCCGAACGATCGACGTTGCCAGCTGTAGCCCAAATCCACCATAGAAACGAACGCGTCGCGTTTGAGCCACGACGCATCAAGGAAACCGTCGTTCAGGGTTCTGTGCGGCACGCTGCTGATGACGATGTCGGCGTCCTCGATCGCCGACCTCGGCGCTTCCATCACCTCGGCGTCATATCCCATCGCGCGGGCCTCGTTCGCGAACGCTTCGGCGGTTTCCCTGCGGCGGCCATAGGCAAGAACACGCGCCAGGGGAAATGCCGCGCCGAATGCCTGGAGATGGCTTCTTGCCTGTTGGCCGCAGGCAATGAAGGCGATGCTTCGCGCGTTCGGATCGGCGAGCCGGGTGGCGCCGGCCGCCGAGATCGCCGCGGTCCGCATCTCGGAAATCCAGGTGCCATCGATGAACGCCACCGGCAGCCCCGTCTGTGCCTCGTTCAGGATGATCATCGGCCAGAAATCACGCTGGCCATGCCCGGCATTGGCGGCAAAATAGCCGTACCATTTCAGGCCGGAAAAACCCGACAAATATCCGCCCTTGCCGTCGAAATATCCGCCGTTCGCCTCGAAGGACATCGGCTTGGCGGTCCGCGCTCCCTGCGCCGCCTTGGCCTTGAAGGCATCGCTGACCGCGGCCAGCAGATCCGAAGGCCCGATCTCGCAGCGCAGCACATCGTCGCGCGACAGATAAAGCAGTTCCCCGTTGCGGCTCATCATCGACTCACTGTTTCGCGGCGGATTGAGAGAAGCGTCTGACATCGAAGCCCGCAATCGGGATCGTCTGGCGTTCCTTGCAGATGAGTCGCGCGACAATGTCACCCGTCACCGGCCCGGTCGAGAAGCCGATATGACCGTGGCCGAAGGCCAAGACGACACGGTCGTGGTTGGGCGCGAGCCCGATCACCGGCAGGCTATCGGGCGTGGACGGGCGATTGCCCGACCAGACCGGGCCTGCCGCTTCGCCAAGCGGCAAGGTTCTGGCTGCCTCCATGGCAGCAAGATCGAGCTGACGCGGTCGGGGCGGGTCGTCGGGCCGGCAAAGCTCGACGCCCGTCAGCAGCCGCACCTCGCCATTCATCGGCGCCACGACGAAGCCGGCGCTCGTGTCGTTGATGGCGCGGCCAAGGCTCGCGCCCTCCCGCAGCCGGTAATGCGCGTGATAGCCGCGCTCGGAGGCCAGCGGAATCCGATACCCAAGCTCCCGCAGCAGACCGCCGCTCCAGGCGCCGGCGCTCACCACCGCATGGCCGGCATGGACGACGCCGTCGCGCGTTCGAACATCGACGCCCGTCGCAGTCTGGCGCAGGCCGGTCGCGCTGCCCTTCAGGAATTTGCCGCCGCGCGCGCGAAACGCGGCCGTGAAGCGGCGCACGACTTCGCCCGGACTTTGGACCGAGCCCGTCTGCGTGAACAGCAGCCCATGCGCGTAGCGGCGCGCCAGAAACGGTTCGAGCTCATAGATCGCCTCGCCGCTGAGAAGCTCCGTCTCGACCCCATGCTCGCCCAGAATTTCGCGCTCCAGAGCAATACCAGCCAAATTTGTGTCCGAGCGGTAGAGCCGAAGCCATCCGTCGCGATGGATGAGCGGGATCGTCCCGGCGATCTCCCCCAACGCGATGTGACGCGCGAAGGCCGCCTCGACGAGCGGATTGAGAATGGCGGCGCTGTCGCGCTGCGCTTGTTGGTTGGCGGCGCGCAGGAAGCGACGCAGCCACGGCCACAGTGCCGGCAAGGATGAATAGCGCAGCCTGACGGCTGGGTCCGCGTTGCGCGCATATCGAAATAGGTTGTTCCAGATGCCAGGTCCGGCCACCGGCAGGATCGACCCGCGGCTGAGCACTCCGGCATTGCCGTAGGAGGCACGGCGATACTCGTCGTCCGGATCGATGACGATGACCAGCCGCCCGCGCGACTGCAGTTCCAGGGCGGCCGACAGGCCGACAATGCCGCCGCCGATGACGGCGACGTCGTGCATCTGCTGCGTGGGATCAGGCGACATGCACGAACTTCTTGACCAGGTAAGGTTCGAGCCCTTCGCTGCCGCCCTCATGGCCATGGCCGCTTTCCTTGATGCCGCCGAAAGGCGTTTCGGGAAAGCTCACCGTGAAGGTGTTGACGCCGACAAGTCCGGCCTGGAGGCCGTCGATCATGCGCCGTTGCCGCTTCGCGCTGTCGGAGAACACGAAGGACGACAGGCCCACATTGATGTCGTTGGCGCGCTGCAACGCCTCAGCCTCCTCTTCGAAAGGCGCGACGAGCGCCAGCGGACCGAAGGGTTCCGTACGATAGGCATCCGCCTCGGGGTCGAGGTCGTGGAAGATGGTCGGCTGAAAGAAATTGCCGACATTGCCGAGGCGAGCGCCGCCGATCACGCCGCCGCCGCGCCGCTGCGCATCGGCGGTGAAGCGTTCCATCGCCACCACCCGGCGATCGTTGGCGAGCGGGCCCATCTGCACGCCGTCCTTGCGTCCATCCCCAACGACGATCGCCCTCGCATGGTCGGCAAAGGCCTCGAGGAAGGCATCGTAGACGCCGCGCTGCACGTAGAACCGGGTCGCGCCGTTGCAGACCTGGCCGGCGTTGCGGAATTTCCCCGCGGCAGCCATTGTCGCGACCTGCGCCGCATCGACATCGTCGAGGACGATGACGGGCGCATGGCCGCCGAGCTCCATGGTGCTGCGTTTGCCGTGGGTTGCTGCCAAGGCCGCGAGCGACTGTCCCACCGGCACCGAGCCCGTGAACGAGATCTTGCGGATTTCCGGCGAGCGGATGAGGCCTTCCGATATCTCGGCGGGATTGCCGTAGAGGACGCTGACGACGCCTTCGGGCAACCCGGCCTCGAGCAGGCATTCGACCGCGATCAATGTGGCGCCGGGCGTTTCCTCCGCAGGCTTGATCACGATGCTGCATCCGGCCGCCAGGGCGGGCGCGATCTTGCGGATGGAGTTGATGAGCGGAAAATTCCAGGGCGCGAAGGCCGCTACCGGTCCGACCGGCTCGATCTCCACGAGTTGGCGATTACCGGGAAAGCGCGAGGGAATGATCCGGCCATAGGACCGGCGCGCCTCATCGGCAAACCATTCGAGCGTTTCGGCGGAGGCGTCGGTCTCGCCGCGCGATTCGGCAAGCGGTTTGCCCTGCTCCGTGGTGATGGTCCAGGCCAGTTCCTCGCGCCGCGCGCGCAGGGCCGCCGCCGCGGCGCGCAGGATCGACTGCCGCTGATGGCTGGAGGTCTTGCGCCACTGCTCGAAGGTGCGGCCGGCCGTTTCGGCGGCTGCACGGATGTCGTCGGCCGTCGCGATCGGCAGCGCGCCGATCGTCTCGCCGGTCGCCGGATCCACCACCAGCCTTCTATGCCGCTCCGCCGCCCCGATGCGGGACTTTCCGATGATCAGCGTGATCTCGCGATATGCGTGGGCCATCGATACTCCGGAGATTGTCGTTGCGGATGACATTGCAGTTGATTCCACTATAATGGATTTATATGGAAGAGGCGAGCGCCGTCGACCGACGAAATGACGGACGAATGGGAGAACTGAATTGGCGATCTATCGCGTGCGCGGCGACGCGCAGAGTTACGGGCACGAAATAGGCATCCTGCTGATCGCCTGTTCGAACCCCTTCCCGCCCGGAGATGTCGGCAACGCATCGAGCTACCGCTATCCCGTGCTTTACGAGACGATACGCTCGGTCACGATCGACAGCCTGATCAACGAGGGCGACCGCTCGATGGCGCGGGACGTGATCGCGGCCGCGCTCAGGCTGCAGGATATGGGGGTGAAGGCGATCACCAGCGACTGCGGCTACATGCTCCATTTCCAGGACGAGGTGGCGACCGCGCTGAAGGTTCCGGTCATGCTGTCGAGCCTGCTGCAACTGCCGCTGATCGCCGCCACACTGGCACCTCGCGCATCGATCGGCATCATCTGCGCCAACTCCAGCCGGCTCACCCAGCCGCTTCTGTCGCTTGCCTATCCAAACCCGACGCGCGCCGTTCATATTGTGGGCATGGAGGACGCCCCGGCGTTCCGCTCCGCCATCCTTGACGAGGAAGGGACGCTCGACACCGACGCGGTCGAGGCGGAAATCGTCGAGCGTGCGAAGGGCCTTGTCGCCCAGCACCCGGAGGTCGGCGCCATTCTTCTGGAATGCTCCAACCTGCCGCCTTACGCCGCCGCCGTTCAGCGCGCGACAGGGCGGCACGTCTTCGATTTCCTGACCATGATCGACTTTTTCCAGGCCGCGGGCCGCCGGCATGCCTATCAGGGGGGATACTGATGACGCTGGCCCACCGCCAAACCGAGAAGAGCAACGGTTTCAGCGCGAGAAAAAACATCAATCTCGACAGCGTCGATCGCAAGCTGATCGCCCTGCTCGTCGCCAACGCGCGCGAATCCGTCACCGACCTGGCGAAGAAGCTCGGGCTCGGACGCACCACGGTCCACGAACGGTTGGCGAGGCTTGAACGCAATCGGGTCATCGCCGGCTATTCGACGATCCTGTCGCGGAGCCTCGAAGGCAATTCCAACCGGGCGCTGGTCATGCTGAGCATCGTCCAGCGCATGCAGCCAGCGCTGATGGAGCACCTGAAGATGCTTCCGGAAGTGTTGAGCTGCTATACGGTCAGCGGCGAGTTCGACCTGATCCTGCTCGTCGAGGCGCCGCAGATGGACGATGTCGACGCCGTTCTCGACGAGATCATCGGCCTGCCCGGCGTGGAACGCTGCCGCACCTCGATCATCATGGCCACCAACTTTCAGCGCGGCAACGGGCAGGCCATCGCTGTCGGCTGATCAATGGTCCGGCAGGACCGCGCGATCGGCCAGGCGCAACCCGGCCTCGGGTTTCAGGTCGAGCGGATCGCGGCCCAGGCGGCGCAGCCAGGACATGACCGGCGGCGCGACATCCGCGATCGATTCGACCTCGATATCGATGAATGCCGGACCGTCATGCGCGAAGGCTTCGCCAAGCGCGGCATCGAGCTCGTCCGCCGTTCGCACATGCCACGCGCGCAGCCCGAAGGCGGCGGCGATCGCGGCGGCGTCGAGTTGCTTGAAGTCCACCGAATAGGTGGCGTTGTGGCCATGCAGCCGCTGCAGCGCCTTTATCCAGCCGAAGCATCCGTTGCTGAAATGGATGAGCAGCGCCGGCACATCGAGCCGCACGATCGTTTCGAGCTCGCCCATCGACATGGCGAAGGAACCGTCGCCGAACAGTCCGACCGGGCGGATCTCCGGCCGCGCCAGCCAGGCGCCGACCACGGCGGGCAAGGCATAGCCGAGGCCGCCAAAGGCGCGCGGGATGATGAACGTCGAGTCCGGGTTGGACAGCCGCAGAAGCCGCGTCATGTGCGGGGTCGGCGTGCCCGGGTCCGACAGGATGGAATAAGGCTTCTTCTCCAGATGCGCGTTGAGCGCCTTGACCACGCGTTGCGGCTTGAGCGGCACGCTGTCGCCCGTCAGCTCCGGCTGGACATGCTGCCAGAACGCGCCGCGCCAGGCGTTCAGCTGGTCGATCCAAGCCTGATGCGAGTTGCCACCCGGCGCCTCCAGCGCCAGGAGTGCCGCGAGAACGGCATTCACATCCGCGCAGATGTTGAGCGCATTGTCGGAATTGTTGCCGAGGGCGACCGGATCGATGTCGACCTGGACCAGGAGACGTTCGGCGCGAGGCGTGGGAAAGGTCCAGCCTACCGTGACGACGGAGCCCATCCGGCACCCGAGATAGACTAAGAGGTCGGCGTCTTCGACGGCCCTGTTGGCGTGCGGGTGAAACCCGTTGTCGCCGATCACGCCGATCGCCAGCGGATGGTCGTCGGCGAGCGCGGACTGGCCGGTGATGGTGTTGACGACCGGAACATTGAAGCGCTCGGCGGTCCGGCGCAGCAGCGTTCCGGCGTGACCGCGATTGACCCCGCCCCCCGCGATCAGAAGCGGCTTTTTCGCTTCGCCGATCATGTTGGCGAGGAGGCTCACGTCCTCTAAGCGCGGGCTTGCCGGATAGGCGGGGAAGCGGGTGCAGTTCCGATCGGCATGAAGCGAAACCGTGGTGGGATCGACCTCCGCGCCGAGCACGTCCTCCGGCAGCACGAGATGCACGGCGCCGGGCCGGCCGGTGGTGGCGACGCGGAATGCCCGGCGTACATATTCCGGGATCTTGCCGGCCGACTTCACCTGCCAGGAGCCTTTCGTCACCGGCTCGAACAGCTTTGCGCATTCGAGCTCCGTGATGACGCCTTGCGCCTCCATTTTGAGAGGTGTGTCGCTTGTGATGAGGATCATCGGCAGCGACGAGAAATTCGCTTCTGCAACCGCCGGCAGCGCATACATGGCGCCGGCGCCGCTTGGCACCTCCATCACCGCCGGTTTGCCGGAGAGCCGCGAGAAGCAGTCGGCCATGAAACCGCCGGTCCGCTCGTCGCGCACCATCACATGGCGCACCTTGCCTTGAGCCTGCCTGAGCGCATCGTAAAGCGCGACATTGGTGTCGCCCGGCACGCCGAACACCAGGTCGACGTCGTGGGCGATCAGCATTTCCATCAACAGGTCGGCGCCGCGCATCTGAAACAACATCTCCTATGATCGTCCGTCGACTGTAGGCGCAATGATGCTCGGATACTTCCGACACTTTGTCGGTTTGGGGCCCTTTTGCCGTCAATCGGTTGGCAGCTTCGAGGAGTTCCATCCGCGAATGGAAATGGCTGACCCCACCTGAAGTCCAATATGGACCATTTATCCATGATCCCCGGCGAACTTGTCGTTTAAGCCTTTCCTGCCGCTCGGAGGCGCGGCGTTGGGAGGTTCCACGAGCTATGCAAGCCGTTCTGACGGTCACGAATCTGCGCAAGTCGTTCGGCGGGGTCCATGCGCTGAAAGGCATCGACTTCGATCTGCATGCCGGCGAGATCCATGCCCTTTGTGGCGAGAACGGCGCGGGCAAGAGCACGCTGGTGCGCATGATTGCCGGCCTCATGCCGCCGGACGAAGGCGAGATCCGCGTCGACGGACAGTTGCTGCGGCCCGGCGAGCTCACCGATCCGAAGCTCGTTTCCGTCGTCTACCAGGAGCTGTCGATCATTCCGCATCTGTCCGTGCTGGACAATGTGCTTCTGGGCGACCCCGATATTTCCCAGCTCTACATCCGCGCCCGTTACAGGACGCGTGCACGCGAAACCCTCGACCAGCTTGGTCTGTCAGATGTGCCGCTCAACCTCGAGGCCGGCAGGCTCTCGATCGCCGAACAGCAGCTCCTCGAAATCTGCCGCGCCGTGATGCGCGGGGCGCGCGTTCTGATCCTCGACGAACCGACGGCGAGCCTTTCCGACGCCGAAATCCAGCGGGTCTTCGCGACGGTGCGCTGGCTGCGCGCCAAGGGAACGGCCGTGGTCTACATCAGCCATCGCCTGCCGGAGATCTTCGCGCTCACAGATCGTACGACCGTGTTCCGGAACGGACAGCGCATCCTGACCAAACCGACCGCGCAATGGACCAATGACGAACTCGTCGCCGAGATGATCGGCCGCGAGGTGACCTCGGCCCACGCCACGCGCAACAGGGCCAGCGCCACGGCGGCGACGGCGATCGAACTCGCGGGGCTCGGGGTCGCCGGAAAATACCGCCCCGTCGATCTTGCCTTCCGCGCCGGCGAGATCGTCGGCATCATCGGTCAGCTGGGCTCCGGCGCCAACGCGCTGATCGAAACGCTGGCCGGCCTGGAGCGACACTATGCCGGCACGATCAAGGTCGGCGGTTCTGCGGTCGACGTCACCTCGATTGCCGCGGCGAGCCGTGCCGGCATCGCCTATGTCTCGGAAGACCGTGGCGGCAAGAGCCTCTTCCTCGGAGCTCCCATCGAGGTCAACCTCACGGCGGCGATCCTCGACCGCCTCAACCGCTTCGGCGTCCTGACGCTCGCCGATGCGCGCAGAGAGGCGAGCGAGCTTGCCCGCCGGTTCCAGATCGACGTCCGCCGGCTGCCGGCCGCGGCGTCGACGCTTTCGGGCGGCAACCAGCAGAAGGTGGCGATCGCCAAGTCGGTCGCGCTCTCGCCCAGGATCCTGGTGCTGAACGAGCCGACCCGCGGCGTCGATGTCGGCGCCCGGGCCGAGATCTACCGCGAAATCCAGGCGCTTGCCCGCGAGGGACTGGTCGTCCTCTTCTTCTCGACCGACCTGGAGGAAATCCGGGAGCTCTCGCAGCGCGTCATCACCGTCTTCCGCGGCGAGATCGTTCGCGACCTGCCGGTCGAGGAAACGACCATGGATTCCATCCTGGGCGACGTCGTGCGCGGCCCGGCCATCGGGAGGGCGGCATGAGCATCAACGGCAACATAAGGAGCGGAGGCAGGGCCTTGGCCGGATTCGACGCGACGGCGCTCGGCGCCAGCCTGATGCGGCCGGAACGCATCCAGTCCACCGCCGTGTGGGCGGCAACGGTGCTGTTCGCCCTGTGGGCTTCATTCACCATTCCCGGCTTTTCCTCCGGCGCCAACGTGTCCGCGATCATGTACTCCACCTCCGCCGTCGGCATTGCCGCGGTCGGCATGGCGCTGATCACGCTCTCCGGCAATCTCTTCATGCTGTCGATGGGCGCGACCGCTGCCGTCTCCACCATCCTCTTCGCATCCTTCCTGCATTTCGGCCTGCTCGCGAGCGTGGTCCTGGTGGTCCTGATCGGCGGGCTGTTCGGCTTGGCCCAGGGCATCGCCGTCGGTGTGTTCCGCACCAATCCGATCATCACCACGATCGCGATGGCCTCGATCATCACCGGCGCCGGCTCTTTCTATTCCGGCGGCCTGACGGTCGTGGGCCAGGGAGATGCGAGCTGGCTCGGAGTTGGGCGGACCCTCGGCCTGCCCAACCAGATCATACTCTTCCTGCTTGCGGCGATCGTGCTGAGCTTCCTCGTCGAGCGGACCCGCTTCGGGCGGGAGCTCCGCCTGATCGGGCTGAACCCGAAGGCCGCCAGCTTCACCGGCCTTCGCGTCGGCCGCACCCTGGTACTCGCCTATATGCTGGCCGCCATGGCCGCGGCCTTCGCCGGCGCGCTCTATGGCTCGCAGGCGGCGCAGGGCAACCTCAAGCTCGGCGCGGGGCTGGATTTCGACGCGATTGCCGCCGTGCTCGTCGGCGGCGTGGCAATCAAGGGCGGCCAAGGCCGGGTCCTCGACGCGGCGATCGGCGCCGTGTTCCTGGCGATGATCTCCAACATCCTTTTGCTCAAGGGCCTGTCGCTGGAAATCCAGCTCATCGTCAAGGGCCTGGTGGTGATCGGCTCGGTCATCCTCGGCGCGCTGGCGCTCGGCTTCCGGAGGTAACACCATGGCCGCGATCCGCAAGCCCAAGATGATCTCCGGCGCAACACTGCTGCGCCTTGTCCTTCTCGCCGCCCTCGTCGCCGCCTTCGCGATCTGGAATCCGGCATTCATCAGCGGCCGCAATCTCTATGCCCTGATGCAGTCCTTCGCGCTGCTCGGCATGGTCGCGCTCGGCCTGTCCCTGACGATGATTGCCGGCGAGTTCGACCTGAGCGTCGGCTCCATGGTCGCCGTGGGCGGCCTGATCACGCTCGTCATCGGCGCCGGCAATCTCGTCCACGGCATGCTCGCCGCGCTCGCCTTCGCCGTGCTTGTCGGCCTGGTCAATGCGATCGTCGTCAGCCGCTTCAAGGTATCGTCGCTCGTCGTGTCGGTCGGCTCGATGATGGCGCTCTCCGGCTTCGCCTTCTGGCTCGCCGGCGGCAAGGTCATCAGCACCGACAATTTCGACCCCGGCATGGCGCTGGACGATCCGCTGCTCACCGTCCTTTCCTGGCGCAGCCTGGTGACGCTTGCCGCCTTCCTGCTCGTCGGCCTGTTCATGCACTACACGCTGATGGGACGTGACATCCGCGTCGTCGGCAGCAAGCCCCAGGTGGCGGCGGCGAGCGGCGCCAGGGTCGGCCGCTCGCTGGTGATCGTCTTCGTGATTTCCGCCGTCACGGCCGCTCTCGCGGGAAGCCTTTTGTCGATGAGCCTCGCCAGCGCCGCGGCGACGACCGGCAGCACGCTGATGCTGCAGGCCGTCTCGGCGGCGATCGTCGGCGGCGTCGCGCTGACCGGTGGTTCGGGCACACCCGCGCACGTGCTGCTCGGATCGCTGATCCTGACGGTGATGAACAATGGACTGAGTCTGATCGGCATGGGGGCGACGGGGATTCTCTTCGCCAACGGCCTCGTGCTGATGGGGATCGTGCTGCTCGACGGTCAGTTGGGCGCATGGATGAGCGAACGGCTCGCAATGTCGCGGGCCGCCAATTCCGCCTAGCGGAAACAACCCACGGATCCTTGCAACGCCGCCGAGCGATCGGCGGCGCGGGGGGACGTGCAACCTTGAAACGGGAGGAGTAACCAAAATGAACTTCGCAAAACTCACCAAACTTTTGCTGACGACCGCGGTCGTCGGAGGGCTGATGGCGCCCGGAATGGCCTTCGCCGCGGCCACGGGCGCGAAGGTGATCCTGCTGACGGTCACGGAAGAGTGCGAATATTGCGCCCTGCACCAGCGCGCCTTCAAGGAAGTCGCGGCCGCGGCGGGCATCGACCTCGAGGTGAAGATCAACAATTACGACGCCGCCGAACAGGCCTCGCAGGTCGACCAGGCGATCGCCCAGAAGCCGGACGCGATCGTGCTCTGGCCCGCGGATGCCAGCGCCATCGTGCCGTCGCTGCGCAAGATCAAGCAGGCCGGCATCCCGCTGGTGATCACCAACTCGCGGCCGGACGAGAAATACTCCCAATTCTGGGACGTCTTCACCGGCCCGTCGGACATCGGCAACGGCGAGTCCGCCGGCGAAGCCATGATCAAGGGCTTCGCCGACAAGAAGCTCGGCAGCGACGGCAAGGTCTTCGTCGTCGAGGGCGTTCCCGGAACGCCGCCGCAGATCCAACGCTCTCAGGGTTTCGAGGATGTCCTGGGCAAGAAGGCAAGCGGCATCCAGGTGGCCGGCAAACAGAACGGCAACTGGGACCAGACCAAGGCGACGGATGCTGCCGCCGCTCTCTTCACCCAGCTCGGCTCGGGCGTGAAAGGCGTTTACGCGCAGGCCGACAACATGATGTCCGGCGTGATCGTCGCCGCCAAGCGCGCCGGCATCGATCCGGCAAGCCTGGTCCTGGTCGGCTCCAACTGCTCGATCGAGGGCGTCAACCAGATCAATGACGGCACGCAATACGCCACCGTCCTGCAGTCGCCGATCGACGACGGCAAATATGCCGCGCAGGCTGTCGCCGATCTCCTCGACGGCAAGAAGGTGGAGAAGCAGATCTTCCTGCCGCACGAGATCATCACCAAGGCCAACGTCGCCGACTGCAACGCCGCGCTGGGCCGCTGAACCCTTTTCGAGGCACGGCGGCCGCCGCCGTGCCTCACCTTTCCCGACGTCAGAAAAGAGGAATATCCCATGGCCACGGAGCCAGTCTTTAGCAACGCCTTGCCGGACCTTGTCGTGGTCTCGGGAACGGCTTCTGGTCTTGGTACCAACATTGCCCGGCTGCTGACCGAAAGCAGCGTGCGCACCATCGGCGTCGATCTCGCGCCGGCGCCGGACAGCCTTGCGAACGAACTATATTCGCATGTCCGGGGCGACGTCGCCGACGAGACGACCTGGGCCGGCATCGCGGAGATGATCGCCAACGAGAACCCCGGAACGCTCGGCCTCGTGACATCGGCGGCGATGCTCAATGTCGGCACCATCCTCGAATTCGACAAAGCGGCGATGGAAAAGACCATGTCGGTCAATTTCATCGGCACGGCGCTCGCCTTCCGCGCCATGCTGCCGCTGATGACCGCGCGCGGCGGTGGCCCGATCGTGGCGGTCGCCAGCATCGACGCGACCTTCGCCGAGCAGCAGCTCGCCGTCTATGCCGCCTCGAAGGGCGCCGTCCGCCAGCTCACCCGCACCGTCGCCATGGACCATGCGCGCCAGGGCATACGCGCCAACGTGCTGAGCCCCGGGCCGATGCTTGCTGGCCTGTTCGAGCGGCACATGAAATCCGCCAGCGATCCGGACCGTTTCCTCGCGGCGCGCGCCAACCGCCAGCCGGCCGGCCGCATCCTCGATCCGGCCGAGGTCGCCCGCGCCGGCCTCTTCCTGCTTTCCGATGCCTCCACGGCGCTCAACGGCGCCGAGATCATCGCCGATGGCGGCCTGACGACCAGCTTCGATTTCCGCACCGGGTCGGAAGGCGCGTCGGTCTGAGGAGAAGATGATGAGCAACCCTATTGAACTCGTCGCCGCCTACTGGACAATCTCGGGCGACGTCTACCCGTTCGCACCGAACGAGATCAGCCCGTTTCCATTCGCGGAGCGCGTCGAAGCCGCGGCCAGGGCCGGATACAAGGGCGTCGGTCTGATCCACGCGGACCTGCAGGCGACGCGCGAGAAGATCGGCTTGAAGGAGATGCGGCGCATCCTCGACACCAACGGCATGCCGCATGTCGAGCTGGAGTTCATCACCCACTGGTTCGCGTCCGGCGCCCTGCGCGCCGCATCGGACAAGGTTCGCCGCGAGCTCTTCGAGGCGGCGGAAGCGCTCGGCGCCCGCAACGTCAAGATCGCGCCGGAATTCGATGCCGACACCATCGACCTGGCGCAGGTCACCGACAGCTTTGCCGCGATCTGCGACGACGCCGCCCGCTACGGCACCAAGATCGCGCTGGAGGTGATGCCGTTCTCCAACGTGCGCACGCTCGAGACCGCGCGCGCCATCGTCGAAGGCGCGGCCAAGGCCAATGGCGGACTGCTGCTCGACATCTGGCATGTTGGCCGCGGCGGCATCCCCTACGAAGCCGTCGCCGCTGTTCCTAAGCAATATGTCGTCTCGGTCGAGCTCGACGACGCGGACGGAAAAATCGTCGGTACGCTCTGGGAAGACACGATCTACGAACGCAGGCTCTGTGGCGAGGGCGTGCTCGATCCGCCCGCCTTCATCGACGCGATCCGCAAGACCGGCTTCGACGGCTTCTATTCGGTCGAAGTGATCTCAAAGAGGCACCGCGTGCTGCCGCTCGAAGAGGCGGCCCGGCGTTCGTTCGAAACCACCATGGCGCAATTCGCTGCAAGATAGGGAGGATCAAATGGAAACCAATCTCAAGGGCAAGGTGGTGCTGATCACCGGGGCGGCGAAGGGCATCGGCCGCGAGACGGCGGTCGCGTTCGGCCGCGAAGGTAGCCGCGTGGCGCTTTTCGACATCGACGAAGCGGCGCTCGCCGAGTCTTCGGCCGCGGTCACGGCGGCTGGCGGCACGGCAGCGACGTTCAAGGCCGACCTGTCGTCGGCGGATGACATCGAGAAGAAGGTCACGGCTGCGATCGCCCATTTCGGCGGCTCGGTGGACGTTCTTGTGAACAATGTCGGCGCCGGCGCGGTGCGCACGTTCGACCAGTTGACCGATGCCGAATGGGACAAGACCTTCTCGCTCAACTTCATGAGCTATGTCCGCACGACGCGGGTCGTTCTACCGGTGATGCGCAAGCAGGGGCATGGCGCGAT
Source organism: Mesorhizobium sp. BH1-1-5 (assembly GCF_020165615.1). NCBI lineage: Bacteria > Pseudomonadati > Pseudomonadota > Alphaproteobacteria > Hyphomicrobiales > Phyllobacteriaceae > Mesorhizobium > Mesorhizobium sp. BH1-1-5. Next base: position 27,156 of record NZ_JAIUIM010000035.1, on the reverse strand, counting down.
CGTCAACAACGGCTCGGATCTCGCGCGCCAGCCGGAAGGCGTTCCGATCGACTACTCGGCGTCCAAGGCGGCAGTGCTCGCCCTGACCAAGGGGCTGGCGCGCACCGAAGGCGCCAACAACATCCGCATCAACGCAGTGGCTCCCGGCCCGGTCTGGACGCCGTTCTGGACCCAGCCCGGCGGCTTTGCCGAAACCATGGGCAAGTTCCACAACATGGAGCCGCAGAAGGCCGTCGAGCACGAGATGTCGCTGCGCCAGCTGCCGCTCGGCCGCCTCGGCAAGCCGGAGGAAGTGGCCAACGTCATCGTCTTCCTAGCCTCCGATCTCGCCTCCTTCGTCACCTCCTCCGTCTGGGGCGTGGACGGCGGCTCGATACGGGCGATCGCCTAAAGCAATTCCAGGAAAAGTGTGAGCGGTTTTCCGTCCGGAATTGCGTCAAAACAAAGAGATTCTGGGAGGACCGCGCCGCGGTTCTCCTTTTTTTGAAATAGCGCAAAAACAAAGAGTTGCAGCAGGCGATTCGATCAAACGCTGAACTGCTTCAAGGCGCGCCGCAACGAGCCAGATTCAGCCGGCGCGGTCGACGATCCGCTCGATGCGGTCCTGGGCGTCCTTCAGGGCCGCGCGGTCGGATTTGCGGCCGGAAAGCGCGTCGTGGACCTCCTCGCCGATGATGCGCTCCATGCCGGTGTAGAACGGCACCGGCGGGCGCTGCCAGTTGCGCAGCAGATTGCGGTTGGCGAGGCTGCCGACGAAGCGCACGAGCTGCGAGCTGCCGATCGCCTCCGGATCCGCGCTCACCGAGAAACGCGGCGCGACGGGAAAGCCGTTCTTGACATGCTCCTTCATCGCCTCTCGCGAGGCCATCCATGCTAGCGCTTCGGCCGCGAGCGGCAGGCGCTTCGGGTCGATGTTGGAGGGAATGCACAACAGGAACCCGCCGATCGGCGAGGTGTTGGTGCCGCCCGGCCCGGAAGGCTGCGGAACATAGGCGACGCGCCGCTTGACGGCGGACCGGACTTCGGCCTCGAACTGCGCGGCGCGCATCGTCCAAACATAGCCCATCGCGCTCTGGCCGCGCAGGAAGACCGCGCAGGAATCATCCCAATGCGCCTCGAGCGCGCCGGGCTGGGCGATTTCCAGCATACGGTGCATATAGTCGAGCGCCAGCAGGCCGGCTTCGCTGTCGATCTGCGGCCGCATATGCTGCGCATCGAGGTTTTCGGTGGAGTAGCCGGTCGGCGTGCGGCGGATCGACAGCACGCTCTGGCCGCAGCAGCCGAGGAAGAACATGAAGCTCGACGCCAGCGGCCTGTGCGCCGCGTTCCAGGCGATGCCGTAGCGTTCCGCCGCCGGATTGTGGAACGCCCGCCCGGCGCTGATGACGTCGTCGAAAGTGCGTGGCAGCGCCAACCCCCCGCTTTCGAAGAGGTCCGACCGGCAGGCCAGGACCTCGATCGTGCAGTAGATCGGCACGCCGTATTCCACGCGCTGCCAGGTCGTTGTCGACCAGATCGAGGGATGAAAATCCATCGGGTTGATGCCGGATTCGCGGATCATCTCGCCGATCGGCAGGATAAGCCCCTTGCTCGCGAATTCTCCGAGCCAGGGCATGTCGATCGCGATCATGTCGTAGGCCGAGACGGAACGCGCGCCGTTCGCGAGCCCCTCCCGATAGAGATCGTTCTGATGCACCAGCTTGAAGCTCTTGGCGCTCGCCAGATTGTTGCGGAAGTCCGACCACATGTTGCGCATGGCGGCGAAGTAATTGTCGTCGTTCAGCAGGAACTGCAGCTCGACGCCCTTCGTGACCCTGTTGGTCAAAAGGTTGATCGGCGGGATGATCGGATTGCCGCGCTGCGGCGCGCCGAAATAATAGTCGGCCTCGTGCTCCTCATTGTTGCGACCGCCGACGATCTCGGCGATCAGCGCCTTGGTCTCCGCCGCATAGTTGATGGCGAGGTTCGACAGCCGCGCCGTCGGGTGGAGCGTGAAGCGCTTGGCCGTTTCGGAAGCCGCCCGCCTTTCGATCAACCCGCCATCGATCATGCCTTGGATGCGCCGGATCGCGGTGCCGTGAGGAAGGTTCGAGACCAGCGCGAGCTTGCTGATCGTAACCGGATAGCCCTCGAGCTCCGAGCGCATGAGATAATGGATGATGCGCCAGGCGGCCTCGTCCTCGATATCCGAGACGCCGAGGAAAGGTCGGCGCAGGCGATCCACGAAATCATAGACGCGCAGGAACTCGTGATCGTTCATCCGGACATCCTCCTTCCAGGCAGGAAGGATACGCCGATCAATTGGCGCGGCGCCAGCTTTTGTCCAATTTGGACGAAACTGCCCAGCGTCAAGTTCCGGCAGTCTTGGGAGCCAGGACGAAATCCCACTCGACGGACCAGAACGGAGCCTCGAAACCGAGCGCACCTGCCTCTTTCGGGTCGGCGACTCGGGTGAAATCGGCGATCAGCGAGTCCTTCACCCCAAAGACGGCATCCTCGGCGAGGTAGCGGCAATCGGGCGCGAAGATGTGGGTGATGACGGGATCGTAGCCCGGGGCGCTGACGATGTAGTGCACATGCGCCGCGCGGTTCGGATGACGTCCGAGCGCGGCGAGCATCTTTCCGACCGGTCCGTCGTCGGGGATCGGGTAGTAGCGCGGCTTGACGGAACGGTACCAGTATTCGCCCTTTTCGTCGGTGGTGAAGACCCCGCGCAGATTCCAGTCGGGCTGCACGTCCTTCTGCTGGACGTCGTAGAAGCCGTCGTCATTGGTCTGCCAGACATCGATCAGCGCCCCGGCGATCGGTTTGCCTTGCGTGTCGAGGACACGCCCGCGCACCACCATCGGCTCGCCCTTGCCGTCGAGGCAGATGTTGGCGCCATGCGCGTAGCGCGGGGCCTCGGGCACATAGAACGGCCCAAGGATGGTGTTTTCCGTGGCGCCGCTCGGACGCCGGTGGTTGATGGCGTCGACCAGCATCGAAACGCCAAGCGTGTCGGAAAGCAGGATGAATTCCTGCCGCCAGTCGGAGCACATCTTTCCGACATCGGTGAGGAACTTGATGCCTTGCAGCCACTCCTCATGCGTCGGCTCGATCTCCTTGATGGCGGCATGCAGATGTTTCACCAGCACGCCCATCACCTCGCGCAGCCGCGGGTCCACATCCGGCCCCATGCGCGCGTTGACCACGTCGACCGAGGTCTCTTCCTCGAAATAGGGATATTTCGGTCGAGCGGCGTCTGCGGTGCCTGTCATGGCGATAACTCCTCCAGGGACGTTCGGTTTGTCAGGCCTGCGGCGGCTCGCCGGCATAGGCACGCGCGATAAGGGCCCGGATCCGTTCCCGCTCCAGCGCCCGCGGGTTCCAATAGGGATTGGCCAGCGCACGGTCCGTCGCGATGTCGATCCCGTCGTCCGGCATGCCGATCTCGGAGAGTGCTCGCCTGGCGCCGATCCGGCCGGCGAGATCGTAGAGAGCCATCGCCGGATCGTCCGTCTTCAGCACCGCCCGCAGGGTTTCCATGACGGCCGGGACGGCGGGGGCGTTATAGGCCAGCGCATGCGGCAGGACGATCGTATGGGTCTCCGCATGCGGCAGATCGAAACTGCCGCCAAGCGTGTGGCAAAGCTTGTGGTGCAGCGCCATGCCGACCGAGCCGAGGCAGATGCCGCAGAGCCAGGCGCCGTAAAGCGCCTGGGAGCGCGCGTCGCGATCGTGCGGGCTCTCGGCGATGACCGGCAAGGCACTCACCAATGCGCCGATGGCCTCGGCGGCCATCAGGTTTATCACCGGGTTGCTTTCCCTGGCATAGAGCGCCTCGACCGCATGGGCGATGGCGTTCATGCCGCTTGTTCCCGACAAGGAAGCGGGAAGCGTCATCGTCAGGTCGACGTCATAGATCACCACTTCAGGCAGCACCTTCGGGTTCGATTGGGTGACCTTCACGCCATCCTTGGTCTCGCCGAGGATGGGCGTCATTTCCGAGCCGGCATAGGTCGTCGGCATCACGATCTGCGGCAGGTCGGTGCGCAACGCGATCGCCTTGGCGAGGCCCGTCGTGGAGCCGCCGCCGACCGCGACCAGCCCGTCGGCCTGAAGCTCCGCCACGACGCGCAGCGCGTCCTCGGTCACCGATAGGGGCGTATGCATTGTCGCCCTGGCATAGACCCCGGCTGCCGTGCCGCCGAGCGATCCGGCAAGACGCCGTGCGTCGGCCTCTTGCGGCGGCGTTGCCAGCACGAGCACGCGTTTCAGCCCCAGACGGTCGATCTCCTCCGGCAGCCTTGCGATCGTGCCCGATCCGAAGACGACGCGCGCCGGCTGGCCATTGTAGACGAAGCTTTTCATCGAGCGCTCCCCTCAGGCCCGGTTGTCGACACGCAAGAGGAAGGGATTGATGCTGACGCTTTGCCAGACATTGGCGGCGTTGAACGGGTCGCCCGCGTTGAACGCCTTCACATCCTCGATGTTGTCCGCGGAAAAGACGAAGAGCGAGCCGATCATGGTTGCGCCGTCCGCCGCGACCAGCGGCCCCGAGATCACGGTCGCGACCGGGCCGGCGGCAAGATAGGCCTTGTGGGCATCGTAATTGGCAAGCCGGCGCTGAAGCGCATCGGCATGGTCGAGACAGTGGACGGCAAAGAGCAAGATAGTCCTCCCGGGTAGGCGCGACGCATCATCGATCGTCGCTAAATTCTACTCCTCCCTGCCGGAACTTAAACCGGCGCCTATCGAGCAGGCCGGTGAATTGGTCCAAAATGGACAGATGCGGCCGATGCGATCGTGAGGACTTGCGACGACGAAGCGCGCAAGGCGCTGACCGGCAGCGCGCGCGGCTTGTGATTCCTCGCCGCCGGAAACGAATATCGGCCAATTGCATCGTGCGGTCGCGGACAAACGCGGCCGCGAGATCGCGATCGTCAGGCGATCCGCTGCTCGAACTGGGCGATCTCTGCGCTCTTGCGCAAACCGGTCGCGACGACCGACACGCGGAATTTTCCCGCCAATGCCTGGTCGAAGATGGCGCCGACGATGATGTCGGCATCGGCGTCGACTTCTTCCCTGATCCGCGTCGCGGCTTCGTCGACCTCGAACAGCGTCATGTCCATGCCGCCGCAGATCGACACGAGCAGCCCCCTGGCGCCGGACATCGATGCTTCATCGAGGAGCGGATTGGCGATCGCCGCCTCGGCCGCGATCTTGGCGCGCCCCTCCCCGGAGGCCTCGCCGGTTCCCATCATCGCCCGGCCCATGTCCCGCATCACCGACTTCACGTCTGCGAAATCGAGGTTGATCAGGCCTTCCTTGACGATGAGGTCCGTGATGCAGCCGACACCCGCGTAGAGAACGCGGTCCGCCATGGCGAAGGCATCGGCGAAGGTGGTCCTGGCGTCGGCGACCCTGAAGAGGTTCTGGTTCGGAATGACGATCACGGTGTCGGCGCTCTCGCGAAGCCGTTCGATGCCTTCCTCCGCCGCCTGGGTCCTGCGCTTGCCTTCGAAGACGAAAGGCTTGGTGACGACGGCCACCGTCAGGATGCCGGCATCGCGCGCGGCCCGCGCGATCACGGGCGCCGCACCGGTTCCCGTGCCGCCGCCCATGCCGGCGGTGATGAAGCACATATGCGTTCCCGCCAGATGATCCATGATCTCGTCGATGGATTCCTCCGCGGCGGCGCTGCCGACCTGGGGCAGCGACCCGGCGCCCAGGCCCTCCGTCACATGCGCGCCCAACTGGATCAGCCGCGACGACTTCGACATGGTGAGCGCCTGGGCGTCGGTGTTGGCGACGACGAACTCGACGCCCTCCAGCCCTTCGGCGATCATGTTGTTGACGGCGTTGCCGCCGGCGCCGCCGACCCCGACGACGGTGATCTTGGGCCTCATCTCCAGGATTTCCGGCTTGGCGCTCATTTTTTCATCTTTCTACCAAAAGCACCTGCTGCCCTGCCCCGCGACCATGCGGGACCGGAACAACAAGCACGCGAATCAGGCGACCCCCACCAAGTGCAGGGAATCAGAGCAGGCGCCTCCCTGCAAGGTCCGCTGACATTCTGCACAGGTGCAGATGCCGCGGCCGAGAGCTGGAAGGCATCTGCCGAACGAGGGATCCGAGCCGGAACCGTTGCGGCAAAATTCTATTGCGTCACCGAAGTCGAGGTGCCCCAGGTGTCCGACAGCACGTAGCCTTGCGGGTACGGATCCGTCGGGTCGAGATAATAATTGTGCTCTCCTGTGATCCAGGCTCTGCCGGTTATCTGCGGCACGATCGCCTTGCGCCCGGCGACTTCGGTGAGCTCGAGGATCTTGCCGGTGAAGCGCGAGCCGATGATGGATTCGTGGATCAGCACCTCGCCTTCCTTCATCTGGCCCCGCGCCTGCAGCACCGCCATGCGGGCCGAGGTGCCGGTTCCCGTCGGGCTGCGGTCGGAGCGTCCGGGCGAGACGATGCAGGTGTTGCGTGTGACCTTGCCCGGTCCCTGGAACGGCATGGCGAACTGGACGATGGACACACCGCGCACATTATCGAATTGCGGATGCACGACATCGAGCTGCTCGCGCGCCGCGCGGCGGACCCTCTCGCCGACCACGGCCAGCTCGCGGGCCTCATCCGGAACGACCGAGAAGCCGAGCGCCTTGGCATCGACGATGGCGTAGAACATGCCGCCGTAAGCGACGTCGACCTTCAGCGTTCCCAACCCCTCGACCTCGATATTGGCATCGAGGCGCTCGGCGAAGGCCGGGGCATTGCGCAGCGTGATCGACAGGCATTTGCCGTCGCGGCATTCGGCGCGCACCTCGATGACGCCGCCAGGCATGTCGAGCTTGAAGCGGGCCTCGGGCTCCTGCATCGGCACCATACCGGTCTCGAGCAGCACCGTGGCGACGCAGATCGTGTTGGAGCCGGACATCGGCGGATATTCGGTTGGCTCCATGATGATGGCGCCGGCGGCGCAATCTTCGCGCGTCGCGGGCACCAGGAGATTGACATGCCGGGCAACGCTGCCGCGCGGCTCGCAGATCAGCATGCGCCTTATATGGTCGTGATCGCGTTCCATCGTGATCATCTTTTCCATCATCGTGCGGCCAGCGGGCGGCAGCACGCCGCCGACGATGACGTCGCCGATCTCGCCCTCGGCATGGCAGCCGACGACGCGGATGCTGGTTTTGGTGCGCATTGCTTTTTTCTCCCTGTCCGCCGCGGCTGTCCGACTGGCAAGTGACCCTGCTTCGGAGACAAACTGATCAATCCGCGCGCCAGCCTCAAGGAGAATCCTGACCGCCAACGCTTTTCCCGCCGCTTGGAGCGGTTCGGCAGCCCAGGAAGTGCAGACGATGCGGGCATCCGCCGGCATCGTCTGCCTCGTTGTTACCGAAGGCGACAGGCCTTCCAGGGGACACCGCGCTATTGGAACAGGCTTCGCAACTCGGCCGGCAGTCTCGATTCCCAGCGCTTGAAATCCCGAAGCAGCCAATCGCGCTCAGGCATATGAACCTCCGCCATGGGAGGAAGCACGAGGCCCCAGTCATTTTCGCCCGTCGACGCGGCCAGGAGCGCCTTCACGGCGGCCGGGAACGGACTTCGCGACAAGATGGTGTCGCCAGCCAGAAGAGCGGGGACCAGTTGGCGACGATCGAAAGCCGTTGGCGCGTCAAATATCGCTCGCATCAGGCGCGGCATCGCATTGCCAAGGCCACATATCGTGCCTCGCGCGCCCGCCGCGAGCGCCTGCGGCAAATGGGTTTCCGAGCCGGTGTAGATTGCCAGATGAGAAAATCGACGGATCAGGGCTTCGGTGAAGTCGAGATCGCCGCCACTGTCCTTCACCCCGCTGATCAGCCCCGGATAGGCCTCATCGAGGCGGCGCACAAGGCGCGGAGTGATGGGGACGCCGCATATATCGGGGAAATGATAGAGGCATAGCCGGAGATCGTCTCGCCTGATCCGATCGATGACGGTGGCGTAGAAACGAAACGTGCCGTCTTCCGTGATGCCGCCCCGATAGACGCAAGGAGGCATCAGCAACAGGCTGTCGACCCCATGGTCGAGCGCATTGGTCGCCAGTTCCACGACGTCGGGTATCGACAATGCCCCCGCGGACACGATCAGACGGCGCGGGTTTGTTCCCGCTCCGACCAGCGCGTCCAGCGTGGCGGTTCTGTCCTGGACAGAAAATTCAGTTCCTTCGCCGGTCGTTCCAAACAGCGCGACGCCATCGCAGCCGGACCGCAGCAACATGGAAATGTGACTGATCAGAAGCGGCAGGTTGGGATGGAAATCAGCCGTCAGCGGCGTGGCCGCGGCGACCATCAGGCAATCTGATTTTGGCAAAGCCGAGGTGTCGGATTTCATGCGGGTCGCAACTCGGTCCTGCCTGGATGGTCGTCTGTCTTCTCAAGAAATGATGATTAATTGCCTATTGTCAACATTCAGCTTGACCGGTTCCCGACATAGTGGAAACATTCAGTGGCTTGGCCGTCAGCGTCGAGCAGGGAACAAAGACAAGAGATGGAAGGGGTTGGGAGCATGGAGCAGTCTTTCCTCAAGCAGAACGTCGGCCGCCGCACTGTCCTGAAGGGAACCCTCGGCGTGTTGGCCACGCCGTTCGTGTCACGCCTGGCGCATGCCGCCGGCAAGGTCATCCGCGCCTCGACGCCTGGGCCTGACACCGAGTGGCAGTCCAAGGGACTGCAGGCCTTCAAGGCGGCGCTCGACAAGTCGATGCCCGGCGCCTTCGACGTGCAGCTTCATTATAACGGTACTCTGTTCGCGCAAGGCAGCGAGATCGAAGCCATGCAGCGCGGCAACCTGGAGATCGCGCTGACATCGCCGTCCGATATCGCGGAACTCATCCCCGAATATTCCATCTTCACAACTGGATATCTGTTCCGCGACGCCGCCCACCTCGATGCCGTTTATGACGGCGACGTCGGCAAGGAATTCAAGGAGAAGGTGGCCGGCGACCTGCAGCTGCAGATCGTCAGGAGCCAGTATCTCGGCACGCGCCACGTCATCCTTCGGCAGGCGCGCACCGTCAACGTCCCCGACGACCTCAAGGGCGTGAAGCTGCGCATGCCCGGCTCCGCGTCGTGGCAGTTCCTCGGCAATGCGCTTGGCGCCGCCGCCACGCCGCTTGCGTTCGAGGAAGTCTATCTCGCCATGCAGACCGGTACGATCGACGGCCTCGAAAATCCGTTGCCGGATGCGATCGCGTCGAAATTCTACGAAGTCTCGAAGCAGGTAGTCCTGACCGGGCACCAGGTGGCCAACGTCTTCTTCACCATGCCGAAGGCCTTCTGGGACGGTCTGACGGACGACGAGAAGAAAGCGATCCTCGATGCCGAGGATGCCGCCAAGAAAGTCAATGACGACGGCGTCAAGGCAACCGAAGCCGACGGCAAGGCTTTCTTCGAGGCGCATGGCAACACCGTCACCAAGCCGGATGTCGACGCATTCCGCAAACATGTGCTCGATGCTTTCGTGAATTCGGATTTCTCGAAGAACTGGCCGAAGGGCCTGCTCGATCGCATCGGCGCCGCATAAGCCTGGGCCGATGCGGAAATTCCTGGTTTTCTGGAAGCGCTTCTCGGAGTCGGTGAGCGTCGTGGCATTCGCCCTGATGTTCGCCGGCTTCGTGATCGGCGTCGGGGGACGCTACGTCTTCAACACACCGGTCGCGTGGTCGAACGAGCTTTGCGCGATCGGCTTCGTCTGGATCGTCTTCTGGACGAGCGACATCCTCCTCAAGGAGCGCCAGCACATCGTCTTCGACGTGATCTACGGCGTGTTCCCGCCACCGGCGAGACGCATTCTGGCGCTCTTCATCACGCTGTCCCTTGCGCTGCTTTTCCTCGCCACGCTGGTGGCGATCGCCGACTACATCTGGTTTCTCCGAAGCCGCCATTCGATGCTGCTGAGGGTGCCTATGCCACTCGTCTTCGGATGCTTCCTGGCCTTCGTGATCGCCGTGGTGGTGAACTCCTTCATCCGCATCTGGCAGCTCCTTCGTCCGGGCTGGGAACAGCATCTCTAGGAAGACCGCATGTCGTTCGCAGCCATCACCATGTTCGTCCTGTTCTTCGTCTGGACGTTCCTCGGCATGCCGCTCGGCCATGCCATGCTTGCCGCCGGCATCGTTTATTTCCTGGTCAGCGGGGGCGATCTCGGCCTTGTCGCCAGCCAGAGCCTCAACGGCGTCTACGGCAACTTCGTCATGCTCGCCGTGCCGCTCTTCATCTTCTCGGCTGAATTGATGAATGCCGGCGAGATGACCGACAAGCTCTTCGGCTTCGCCAGCCTGATCGTCGGGCGGTTCCGCGGCGGGCTGGCCTATGTCAACATCATCGCCAGCGTCATCTTCGCCGGCATGAGCGGCAGCGCGCTTGCCGACGCGGCGGGGCCTGGCAAGATCTCCATCGACATGATGATCAAAGCCGGCTACCGGCCCGGCTTCGCGGCGGCATTGACCTCCACCTCGGCGATCCTGGGTCCGATCATCCCGCCATCGATCCCGATGGTGCTCTACGGCGTCGTCACCAACACCTCGATCGGTTACCTCTTCCTCGGCGGCGTCGGCCCTGGCCTCTTCCTTGCCGCCGTCATGATGGGGCTCGTCGCCATCCAGGCGCGCATCCAGGATTTCCCCACACAGCCGAAGCCGACGCTGAAGGAAGCCATCGTCGTGACCCGCGACGCCGGGCCGACGCTGCTGCTGCCTGCCATCCTGCTGGGCGGGATCTACACTGGCGCGGTCACGCCGACCGAAGCGGCCGCTGTCGCGGCCTTTGTCGCGCTTGTGCTGGCGATCTTCTGGTACCGCACCATGTCGCCGAAGAAGCTTTTCGAGGTGCTGCTCAACTCTTCCAAATCCACCGCTATCGTGGGTATCACGATCGCTGGAGCGGTGGTGATGAACTATATCGTGGCTGCCGAACGGCTGCCTGCGGTGCTTGGCGTCTGGATCGCCGAGATGGACATGGGCCCGCGCATGTTCATGTTCGTCGTCACCCTGCTCTTCATCCTGCTGGGGGCGCTCTTCGACACGCTTCTGCTGCTCCTCATCGTCATCCCGATCCTGATGCCGACGGTGCGCGACCTCGGCATCGACCCGGTCTATTTCGGGGTCGTCTCGACCGTGAACATGATGATCGGGCTGATCCATCCGCCGATGGGCCAGGTGCTCTATCTGATCTCGGGCATCACCGGCATCAAGGTCGGTGCGATCCTGCGCGAGATCTGGGTGCTGCTGGCCCTGATGGTGATCTCGCTCTTCGTCCTCGTCTTCATTCCGCAGATCACGCTCTGGCTGCCCAAGATGGCGGGCTACGTGCCTGCAGGCGGCTTTCACTAGGCTTCTCTCACCTTGGAATTTTGCCCATGCTGGCCATGAAAGAACTTGTCAAAGGGACGGACCGCTACCGCCACTATATCGGCGGCCAGTGGGTGGATTCGACGATCAAGGAATGGATCGAGGTCGAGAACCCCGCGACGGGAACGGTGATCGCCTCGGTGCCGAAAGGCGGGGAGGACGACGCCGATCGCGCCCTGGTCGCGGCACGCGCCGCGCAACCCGCCTGGGAGGCGATGCCGCCGGCAAGCCGTGGCCAGCTGCTGAAGGATCTCGCCCGGCTCATCCTGGAAAACCGCGAGCGGCTCGCCCGCATCGTCGTCGCCGAACAGGGCAAGCCGATCCAGGAGGCGCGCGGCGAGATCGAAGGCGCGGCCCTCTACCTGACTTATGCCGCGGAAGAGGCCCGCCGCATCACCGGCGACATCCTGCCGTCGGACGTGCCTGACGAGCAGATTTGGATCCAGCGCGTGGCGCATGGCGTTGTCGTCGGCTTGACGGCCTGGAACTATCCGGCGGCGCTGATGTGCCGCAAGATGGGTCCGGCGCTGCTGGCCGGCAACACGATCGTCATCAAGTCGCATGAAGCGACCCCCGTCTCGGCGCTGGAAATCGCGCAGCTTTCCTCGCAGCTCGACTTTCCGCCCGGCGTCATCAACGTGGTTTCCGGCACCGGCGAAGGCATCGGCGCGGCGCTTGTGCGCCACCCGATCCCGCGGCTGATCACGCTCACGGGATCGGTACGCGCCGGCAAGGAAATCTTCCGCGCAGCGGCCGACGACCTTAAGCTGCTGCGCCTCGAACTCGGCGGCAAGGCGCCGTTCGTCGTGGCGGAGGACGCCGATATCGGCGCGGCGGTGCGCGCGGCGGTGCTGTCGCGCTTCGAGAATTGCGGCCAGATCTGCATCTGCAACGAGCGCATGTATGTCCATCGCAAGATCGCGGACGAGTTCCTCGACAAATTCACCCGCGCCGTGAAGGCGCTGAAGGTTGGCGACCCGACCACGATGGTCGATGTCGGCCCGAAGGTCAGCGGCATCGAGTTGGACAAGGTCGACCGGATGGTGGACGAGGCCCGCAAGGCCGGCGCGAAGATCCTGACGGGCGGCCGGCGTCTGACCGAGGGCGAGTTTTCGCGCGGCCACTGGTACGAGCCTACCGTGATGACCGTCGCCGACAACCAGATGCGCATCATGCAGGACGAAGTGTTCGGTCCGGTGGTTCCGGTGATGACGGTCACGGACTTCGACGAGGGGCTGCGGCTCGCCAACGAATCCCGTTACGGGCTGTCGGCCTATGTCTTCACCAAGGACATGCGGCGCATGATGCGGCTGATCCGCGAGTTGAAGTTCGGCGAGATCTACGTCAACCGCCCCGGCGGCGACGCCGTTCACGCGCACCATGCCGGCATCCGTGACAGCGGCATCGGCGGCGAGGACGGCAAGTACGGTCTCGACGCCTACTTCCAGAAGAAGACGATCTACGTCAATTATGCCTGACTTCGGGCCGGCGCGCCTGTGAGGCTGGCGGCATCATGGCTGACGAAAAAGACATCGACGACGCCTTGTCAGGCCAACGCATCGCCGCGCTGGCCGATCTGAAGTCGCGGCTCGGCGCGCCCGGCACGATCGTCTGCCTCGGCAACGGGCCCTCGTCGGAGGACGCGCGTATCGCCAACTATGGCGGTGCGGCCCTGTTCCGCGTCAACTGGATCTGGCTGGAACGCGGTTGGATGGCCTCCCCCGACGTGGTCTTCACCGGCGACCCCGATGTGGTGCGGCTGGCGCGGGCGCCGATCGTGATCTTCCCGACGGAGGCCGAGGGAAAGCCGATCCTGCAAAGCTATGGCGCGGCTGCACGCCTGGCTGGCTACGCCTTTCTCGACCGTTTTGAACCGAGCGTCGCCGACCTGACAGCCGCCCGGATACCCACCAACGGCGCGCTGATGGTTGCGGTCGCCGCGCTTCTGCGGCCCAGCCGGCTTGTGGTCGCGGGGATCGACCTTTACCGCGACCCGCGCGGCAAATATCCCGGACCGGCCGACAATGCCGAGGGCTACACCACCCGACATGGCGAAGCTGTCGACCTCGGGCTGATCGCAAGCGCGCTGCGGGGTTTCCGCGGCGACCTGCATATCCTCAGCGACAATCTTCGCGGGGCTTTGACCGCTATTGGCGCCGGATCATGACGCTGCTTCGCGCGCGGCCCCGGCCGACGAGGCGCCCTGCTTCAGCAGTTTCGCCAGGAGCTTGACCTCGGCTTCGTTGTGGTTGCGCGCCAGCGTCTCGGCGTGATCCGCGTCTCCGGCGATGACCGTCTCGATCAGTTTCTGGTGCTCGGCGATCAATGCTTCGTAGTCGTCGGGCAGGAAGCCCGACTGCACCATGTGGAACCGCACCTGCTGCAGGATGAAACGGTGCTGTTCGGCGAGCCGCTTGTGATGGGCAAGCCCGACGATGGCGGTATGAAGGTCGAAATCGATTCCGATCGCATCCTGGAACCGCTTTTGCCGGACCGCCTGCACGAGTTCTTCGGCAATTGCGCGCAGGCGCTTGCCGTCGGCGGCCTGGACATTGGCCGCCGCCAGCCGGGCGCCAAGGCCTTCCAGCGCGCCGCGCAGCGTATAGATTTCCCAGGCATCGGAGACGGAAGCACCCGATACTTCCCAGCGGGTGAAAGCCACCTGCTTGACCAGCCCCTCATTGGCCAGTTGGGCCAGCGCGGAACGCACGGTGCCGCGGCTCACCTCGAGCTCTTCCGACAGTTGCGTCTCCAGCAACCTCTCGCCGGCCGGCAGGACGCCCTCCAGTATATGCGACCGGATCTGATCGGCCGCTCGCCGGTCGAGCAGCCGTTTTTCCGACTTGAGACTTGCCAGCTTCGCCATCAGCGCGACTCACACCCATCGCAAACGTACATATTCGGGCCAATCCGCCTTCGCAACGACCGCGCCCAAAAACCCTTTCGGCTGGGAAGCCCGTCTCGTTCGGCCCTGGCCTTACAAAAGCTCTCTGCTATCCGCAATTTACGCTTGCTGATTGCTGACAATCAAGCGACTATATGCTCCAGCCGAGGAAATGATTGATGACGGTTCCTTCAGCCGTTGCGCTGCAGTTGAAAGCGGGTGACGAGATCGCCATCGCCCTGCGCGATATCGCGGCCGGCGAGCCGCTGTCGCCGTTCGGGCTCGTCGCGGCGACGGCCGTTCCCTTCGGACACAAGGTCTCGCTGCGGCCGCTTGGCCCTAGTGACGTCATTCATCGCCTCGGCCAGCCGATCGGCATTGCCACCGCGGCCATCCCGGCCGGCGCTCATGTCCATCTCGACAATATGGGCTTCGAGCAGTCGATGGCGGCCCACGCTGTCGGCACCAGGCTCTCCAACGCCGTGCGCCTCGCTCCGTCTCAGGTTCCTGCCTTCGATGGATATCTGCGGGCCGACGGGAAGGCTGCCACCCGAAACTACGTCGGCGTGCTGACGTCGGTGAATTGTTCGGCGCTCGTGGCGCGGATGATTGCCGATCATTTCCGCCATCCGGCGGCGCTCGCCCCTTATCCCGGCATCGACGGCGTGGTCGCCCTGACGCATAAGTCCGGCTGCAGCGTCGCCGACGGCTCGATGTCGATGGGCATGCTGCGCAGGACGCTTGCCGGCTATGCCCGGCACCCCAACTTTGCTGGAGTGCTTCTGGTCGGGCTCGGCTGCGAGGACAACCAGATCGACCAGTTGGTCGAGGAAGAAAATCTTGAGCTCGGCGACGGCCTCGCCAGGCTGGTCATGCAGGAAACGGGCGGCACGCGCTCCAGCGTGGCGCACGGCATCGAGATCGTCGAGGCAATGCTCGAGCGCGCGGCAAAGACCGAGCGCCGGCCCATTCCCGCCAGCGAACTCATGGTCGGCCTGCAATGCGGCGGCTCCGACTCCTTTTCCGGCATCACCGCCAATCCGGCGCTGGGCGCGGCGGTCGACCGGTTGGTGGCCTGCGGCGGCACGGCGATCCTCGCCGAAACGCCCGAGATCTACGGCGCCGAAAATCTCTTGCTCGAACGCGCTGTCAGCCCCGAGGTCGGCCAGCGGCTGATCGGCCTGCTCGACTGGTGGGAAGACTACACCAAAAACGAGCCCCAGGGTTTCGACAACAATCCCTCCCCCGGCAACAAGGCCGGCGGCCTCACCACGATCCTCGAAAAGTCGCTGGGCGCGGTCGCCAAGGGCGGCTCGACGAACCTTGTCGAAGTCTATGGCTACGGCCAGCCGGTGGAAAAGCGCGGCCTGGTCTTCATGGATTCGCCCGGCTTCGACCCGATGTCGGCGACCGGGCAAGTGGCGGGCGGCGCCAATCTGATCGCCTTCACCACCGGACGCGGGTCCTGCTTCGGCTGCCGGCCGGCACCGTCGATCAAGCTTGCCACCAACACCGCCATGTACGCCCGCATGGAAGAGGACATGGACATCAATTGCGGCGCGATCCTCGACGGCGAGAAATCCGTCGAGGAGATGGGCGAGGAGATTTTCCGGGCCATGCTGGCGACCGCCTCCGGCAGGCCCACCAAGAGCGAACTGCTGGGCTATGGCGAGGACGAGTTCGCGCCATGGCACGTCAACGCATGGCTTTAGAGCATGATCCCGAAAAGTGGGAACCGGTTTTCGGAGAAGATCATGCTCCAACAAAGAGTTAGATCAGGATGGCGATTCAACGAACGTCATCCTGATCTAGAGAGCAATTCCAGGAAAAGTGTGAGCTGTTTTCCGTCCGGAATTGCCTCGAAACAAAGAGATAGAGCGGTTCGCCGTTGCCGTGAAACGGCGAACCGCTCAAGGAAAAGAAACGAGGGGATTGTGCCGGCCATCAATGTGAAGCTGCTGAAGGGGCGCACGATAGAGCAAAAGCGTGAGTTCGCCCGCGTCGTGACGCAGGAGGCGAGCCGCATCCTCAAATGCGCGCCGGAAGCGATCGATATCATCTTCGAGGATGTCGAGAAGCACGACTGGGCCGTCGGCGGCGCGCTCGCCAGCGACAAGTAAACCAGCGATGCCTGCAACCGCCCGGCTCGGTGTCGACATCGGAGGCACCTTCACCGATCTCGTCCTGTCGCGAGACGACGGAGCGGTGTTTTCGGCCAAGGTGAGCTCCACCCCGGCCGCGCCCGAACAGGCCGTTCTTGCCGGCATGCGGCAGTTGTTCGAAGAAAGCGGTACGCGCCCGGGTCAACTCGCCGAAGTCGTGCACGGAACCACCGTCGGATCGAACACGCTCTTGCAGAAGGCAGGCGCGCGAACGGGCCTGATCACGACGCGCGGCTTCCGCGACGTGCTGGAAATCGGCAGGCTTCGCACGCCCGGCATGTTCGACCTCACCTGGGACAAGCCCGAACCTTTAGTGGCGCGCCGCTACCGGCTGGAGGCTGAGGAGCGCACGCTGGCCGACGGCACGATCATGACGCCGCTCAGGGAAACGGACGTGATCGAGGCAGGCCGCTTCTTCATCGCCGAAGGCGTGCAATCCGTCGCGATCTGCTTCCTGAATTCCTACAAGAACCCGACCAACGAGCGGGCGGCCCTGCAGGCATTCGCCACTGCCTTTCCGGGCATTCCCGTCACCGCTTCGGTTGACGTCCTGCCGGAGGCGGGTGAGTACGAACGCACATCGACCGTCGCGGTGAACGCCTATGTGCTGCCGTCGCTGAGCGCATATCTGGTCCGGCTCGAGCAAGGCCTGCGCGAGGCGGGCGTAACCGCGCCTCTCCTGATCGGCAATTCCAACGGCGGCCTCTCCTCTTCGACCACGGCGCGGCAAAAACCGGTGTTCTTCATCTCTTCCGGCCGTTCCTCCGGCGCTGTCGGAGCGGCGCGCCTCGGCGCGGCGATCGGCGAACCGGATCTGGTTGCCTTCGACATGGGAGGCACGACGGCTTCCGCGGCGCTCGTCAGCCGCGGTGTCTTGAGCCGCACCCACGAGTATGAGTTCCGGGCCGGAATGTCCGTGCCCTCGCGTTTCATCAAGGCCGGCGGATACATGATGCGTGTGCCGACGGTCGATGTGGCGGAGGTCGGCAACGGCGCCGGTTCGATCGCTGCGATCGATGCCGCCGGGCTCATCACCGTCGGCCCGATCTCTGCCGGGGCAAATCCGGGTCCGGTCTGCTACGGCCTTGGCGGCGCGAGACCGACCGTGACGGACGCCAATGTGGTGCTTGGCTTCCTACCGGGGAAGCTTGCCGGCGGCAGTGTCGTGCTTGATATCGAGGCGGCACGGCAGGCGATCGAACAGGCCATAGGCAGGCCACTCGGCCTGTCGGTCGAGGCCGCCGCGCGCGGCATCCGCGAGATCGCCAACGCCAACATGATGCGCGCCATCCGCGCAGTCACCGTCGAGCGCGGTCTTGATCCGCGTGGGCTGACGCTGCTCGCTTACGGCGGATCCGGGCCTGTCCATGCTTGCGACCTGGCTGCGATGCTTGACATCGGGCGGGTCGTCTTCCCGCCATCGCCGGGCGTGTTCACCGCGACGGGCATGTTGGCCGGCAGCGTCGAGCACCACGAATTGGGGCCATTGCAAGGGATATTGCAATCGTTGGGCGCCGCGCAGGTCGAAGCCGCGGCACAAGAGATGCGCCATGCCGCGACCGCCGCGTTGACGGCACAGGGCTACAGCCCCGAAACGATCACCTTCGCCGCCATGATGGACCTGCGGCTGCAGGGACAGGACGCGGCGCTTACGATCCCGCTCGACGGCCCCTTCGACCCGGCCGCCCTGCGGCCGCTCTTCCTTGCCGCCTATCGTGACACCTATGGCTACACGCCGACCGACACGATCGAGGCCGTCGTGCTGCGGCTGCATGCGCATGCACGAAGCGGCGTGCCATTCGACTTCCGGACCGTGCGGCCAGTAGAGGCGACCGCCTCCGGTGCGCCATCCTCGCGCCTCATCCATTTTGGTCCAGCCATGGCGCTCGATACGCCGGTCGTGCGCCGCGACGCAGTGCTAGGCAAATCAAGCGGGCCGCTCGTCATCGACTGCCCGGACACGACCATCGTCATTCCGCCCGGCTTCACCGTCGGACCGGATAATACGGGCAGCCTCGTGGCGACATCGGGGGCGACGCGATGAACACCGTCGACCCCATCACCTTCGCCGTCATCAAGTCGGGTCTCGACACCATCGTCGATGACATGGCCTATGCCGTGATGCGCACGGCCCGCTCTCCCATCGTGCGCGACGTCCTCGACTATTCGGTCACCATCTGCGACCGCCAGGGACGTATCCTGTCGCAGGCGAAGACCGTGGCGCTGCATCTCGGCGCGGTTCCCGACGCGATGGCCGTCGTGCTGGAACGGTTCCAAGGCGATCTCTTCCCCGGCGATGTGATCGTCCTCAACGATCCTTACGACGGCGGCATGCACCTGCCCGACATATTCATGTTCAAGCCGATCTTCGCCTCCGAGCGGCTGCTCGGGTTTTCGGTGGTCATCGCCCACCATTGCGACGTCGGCGGTCGCGTGCCGGGCTCGAACGCGTCGGATTCCACCGAAATCTTCCAGGAAGGAATCCGCATCGCGCCGATGAAGCTCTATGAGCGCGGCGCGCCCAACCGGACGCTGCTGACCATCATCGAGAGGAATGTGCGGCTGCCCGATCTGGTGCTCGGCGATCTCGATGCGCAATACGCCACCTGCAACATCGGCGAGCGGGAGATGCTGCGCCTGTTCGCACGCTACGGCGACGACCTGGAGATCTATTTCGACCGGCTGATCGACTATGGCGAAGCGCTGACCCGCAAGGCCATTTCGTCCTGGCCGGACGGTGATTACACCTTCACCGACTATATCGACGGCGATGGCTTCTCGACCGAACCGATCCCGATCGCCTGCAAGATCACGGTGAAGGGCGACCATCTGTGGGTCGATTTCGCCGGCTCGTCGCCGCAGGTCAAGGGCGCGATCAACGCGACGCTGTCCTTCACCAAATCGTCCACCTATCTCAGCATACGCTGCGCGCTCGACCATGACGTGCCGAACAACGCCGGCGTCTACCGCTGCATCACGGTGACGGCGCCCGAGGGTTCCATCCTCAACCCGACCATGCCGGCGCCGGTCGCGGCGCGCGCCCTGACCGGCTACAGGGTAGTGGATACGGTGCTCGGTGCGCTGGCCCGGATCGCGCCCGCGAAACTGATGGCGGCTGGCGAAGGCGGCAACACGGTCGTGGCCATCGGCGGCTATCATGGCGATGCCAGACGTCCCTTCGTGTTGGTCGACATGATCAACGGAGCATGGGGCGGCCGCGCCGACAAGGATGGCATCGAAGGCGTCACCAATCCCAGCCAGAACATGTCGAACCTGCCGATCGAAACGATCGAGGCCCGCTATCCCCTGCTGATGGAGGAATACTCGCTGCGGCCGGACTCGGGCGGCGCCGGGCAGTTTCGCGGCGGTCTGGGGCTCAACCGCCAGTACCGGCTGATGGCCGACCACGCCGTTCTCCAGCTGCGCGCGGATCGCCACGAGCACCCGCCCTACGGCCTCTTCGGCGGAGCGCCCGGCGCTTTGTCGCGCAATAGCATCAAGCAGGGTGGCGACTGGCGGGAGCTGCCGGCCAAGGTCACGCTCGAAATAGGCAAGGACACGGTGCTGCGTCACGAGCAAGCCGGTGGCGGCGGATGGGGCGATCCAGGCCTGCGCGACCGCGCCGCCCTTCTCGCCGATCTGGTCAACGGCAAGGTTTCGCCCGAACGGGCCAAAACCGACTACGGCAACGATGACGCAGTTCCGCCGAACGTTCCGTCGGCGCCTGGCGCGATGCGAACTACCGATTCATCTTCGATGCCGCTCGACAGCCGCATCCCAACCAAGGAGAAGACCTCATGACCTGGAGCGGCGTATTTCCCGCGGTGACCACCAAGATGGATGCTTCCGGCGCCATCGACCTGAAAGCCACGCAAGCCAGTATCGACCGGCTGATCAACAACGGCGTGTCGGGCGTGATCGTCCTGCCCATGCTTGGCGAGAATGCCACGCTGACCCAGCCGGAGCGCGATTCGGTGGTCTCGGCCGCCAGGGAAGTGGTGGCCGCACGAGTGCCGCTGCTTTCCGGCCTTGCGGAATTGTCCACCGACAACGCCGTCTGGGCCGCGCGCAACTACCAGAAGCTCGGCGCGCAGGGATTGATGACCTTCCCGAGCCTTGCCTACCGTACCGATCGCCGCGAGACCGTAGCCTGGTACAAGGCAGTCGCCGAAGCCAGCGACCTGCCGGTGATGATCTACAACAATCCGATCGCCTACAAGGTCGATGTCGATGTCGAGACCTTGAAAGGCCTGGCCGACGTTCCCGGCATCGTGGCGATCAAGGAAGAGACCGGCGACATCCGCCGCGTCACCGATCTTTTCAATGCCTTTGGCGACCGCTTCGACATCTTTTGCGGCGTCGATGACCTGATCCTGGAGAGCCTTGCGCTGGGCGTTGTCGGGTGGGTATCCGGCATGACCAACGCCTGGCCGGACGAATGCGTGAAACTGTTCAACGCAGGCCGCGCGGCCGACCTGAAGACCGCGCTGCCGTTGTACCGCCTGATGACCCCTGCTTTCCACCTCGATACCGATGTCAAGCTGGTCCAGTACATCAAGATGGCCGAGCACCTCGTCTACGGCGCCCCGGAGCACGTCCGCAGGCCCCGCCTGCCGATCGAAGACAGCGAAAAGGCCAAAGTGGTGGCCGTGATCAACGAAACCATCGCCGGCCTTCGATCGCATTTTGCTTGATGCAATGGCGGCAGCTTCGATGGCGACGGGACTGCCTCGTTACGAAAGGTCGAGACACCGCCCGTGATATCGTCGGCCTCGATTGCCGGCGTTATCCCTTGAATGCCGGCAGCGTCAGGCCCTTGACGCCGACGTCGAGCGCGAACAGGCCGCCCGGCTGCTTCTGGCCGACGAAATGGCTTGCAGGACGCTTGAGCACGGCAGAGGTGACATAGAGGATGTCGAGGTCCTTGCCGCCGAACTCGCAGCAGGTCGGCAGGTCGGTCGGCAGCAGCACCGTCTGCATCAGCCTACCCTTCGGATCGTAGCGGCAGACCTTGCTGGTCACCGGGACGGTCACCCAGTAGCAGCCCTCGGCATCGACCGTGGCGCCATCGGCGACGCCGCCGGTGACCGTCATGTCGATGAAGGTGCGGCGGTTCTCGATACCGCCGGTGGCGGGATCGAAATCATAGGCCCACACCGCGCCGGCATGGCTGTCGGAGAAATACATGGTCTTCGAATCCGGGCTCCAGGCGAGCCCGTTGGAGCAGCCGATGCCGTCGATCATCTTGTGCACGGAAAGATCGGCGTCGAGCCGGTAAAGCGCGCCGATGAATTCGAGCTGGCCCGGGGCTTCGAACATCGAGCCCGACCAGAACCGTCCCTGCCGGTCCGGCTTGCCGTCATTGAAGCGGGTCTTCGGCATATGCGCTTCCGGGTCGACGATTGCCTCGAACTTGCCGGTCGCAGGATCGAAGAAATGGAAGCCGTCGGCCATGGTCAGAACCAGGCCGCCCTTCTCGCGCAGGCCGAGGCAGCCGAGATATTCCGGCGTCTCGAACACCTCGTCCTTGCCGGTAGCGGGATCGTAGCGGTGGATCAGTTTCTTCCAGATGTCGATCCACCACAGCACGCCGGCCTTCGGATCCCAGAGCGTGCCTTCGCCAAGCTCTGCCCCCGCATCGACGACGCAAGTGATTTCGACCATGTTCAAGCCCTTCTGCCGCGAATTCTGCCGCCGAGCCCGGCGAAGGTCTCGCTGCCGATCGACACCGTGATCAGGATCACCGCGCCATAGACGACGAGCAGCGCGCCGCTCGACAGGTTGAGCGCCGGCAAGAGCCCGGTGAGGATGGTGAGCACCATGGCGCCCGCGACGGTGCCGAGATAATGCCCGCTGCCGCCGAGGATCGAGGCGCCGCCGATGGCGACCGCGGCGATCGAGGTGAACAGATAGGCGTCGCCCATGCCGAGATAGGCCTGGCCAGAATAGCCTGTCAAAAGCATGCCGGCGAAAGCGGCGGTGAGGCCCGAGACGACATAGGTCAGGATGGTGGTGCGCGCCGTCGGCACGCCGGAGAATTCGGCGACGGTGGCGCTGGTGCCGAGCGCATAGAGGTGGCGCCCGAATGCCGCCTTGGAAAGCAGCAGCGTGGCGATCAACGTCAGCGCGAGCCAGATCAGCGCGATGACTGGAAAGCCACCGAGTCGCCCGACCGACAGGAACTGGATCAGCGCCGGCGCCGACGGCGTCGGCGAGCCGCCGGTCAAAACCAGGATCAGGCCCTGCAGGATGACGTTGGTGGCCAAGGTCATGATGATCGGCGGCACGCCGAACTGGGCGACGCCGACGCCATTGACAAGCCCGATGAAGGCGCCGCCGGCGAGCAAAAGCGGCATCACCCAGACCAGCGGCAAATCCTGCCCGCCGCAGAGCAGCGCCATGACGATCGCGGCAGAATTCAGAACCCAGGGCACCGACAGGTCGATGCCGCCGCCGATGATGACGAAAGTCTGGCCGAGCGCGACGATGCCGACGAAAGCCGCCAGCACGACGGTCGAGCGCATGTTGGAGACCGAGAGGAAACCTGGCGAGAAAATCGCCGTGACCAGGAGCAGCACGACCATGCCGGCATAGGCAAGCACGATGAGGCGATTGCGGGCGAGGAAAGCGCTCATTGCACGCGGCTCCGCGCGGCTTTCTCGGCGACCGAGCTGGCGAGCACCGAGAGCAGCAGGATTACGCCGGACGCGACCGGTTGCCAATAGCTCGACACGTGCAGGACGAAGACCAGGTTGCCGATGAGGGTGAGCACGAAAGCGCCGATCAGCGTGCCGGCGAGATGGCCGCGGCCGCCGAACAGGCTGACGCCGCCGATCACCGCGGCCGCCACCGAAGGCAGGATATAGTCCTTGCCGATGGTCGGCGAGCCGGCGCCGGTCTGCGTTATCAGGAACAGCGCGGCGCCCGCGGCGAACAGGCCGGACAGACCGTAGGTGACGATGTTGACGCGGGTGATGGAAACACCCGACAGGAAGGCCGATTTCTCGTTGGAGCCGGAGGCCTGGATGGTGATGCCGACGCGCGTCGCGCGGAACCACCACCAGAACACGAGCAGCCCCAGCAGCATCCAGACAGGACTGGTCAGGCCGAGGAGCTGCGCGGAAGCGAAGCCAACCCACCAACCGGGAACGCTGCCGCCATCGGTCGGCAGGATGATCATGGCGACGCCGTTGAGGATCGACCAGGTGGCGAGCGTCACCAGGAAAGGCTGCAGCTTGAGCAGCGAGATCAGCAAGCCGTTGAGCGCGCCGATGAGGAAACCGAGCGCCAGTATTGTCAGCGCCCAGAACGCCGTGGTCGAAGGATCGTCGGTGAAGCGCGTCGCCGCGATCACCGTGCCGAGGCTGATCATGCCGCCGATCGACAGGTCGATGCCGCCGCGCAGCAGAACGATGGTCTGTCCTGTCGCCGCCAGCATCAGCGTCATCGCCGCCGCCGTGTCGAGATTGAGTTCGTCCAGCGTGAACACGCCGGACTGCAGGCTGCCATAGATGACGACAATCAAGGCCAGCATCAGGCAGGCGACCAGGAGCGGCGCGCGGTCGAGCGCGCGGCCGCGCCAATCGACGCCCGGCCTGGTGTCCTTCGTTTGCGCCGGCATCTGCGCCGTCTCCACAGTTTGCTCCGCGGACATCACCATGCCTCAGGCAGCCCTGGTTTCAAGCATGGCGGCGCGCAGGATTCCCTCCTCCGAAATATGATCGCCCTCGAGCGTCGCGGCGACACGGCCGTTGCGCATGACCAACACGCGGTCTGCGACATGGACGAGCTCCGGCATGTCGCTCGAATGGAACAGGATCGCGTAGCCCTTGGCGGCGAGGTCGCGCATCAGCTGGAAGATCTCGCCCTTGGTGCCGACATCGACACCGCGCGTCGGATCGTAGAGCAGCAGCACGCGCGCTTGCGTCAGAAGCATCTTGCCGAAGATCACCTTCTGTTGGTTGCCGCCGGACAGCGTGCCGGCGAGCTGTTCCGGGGTGCCGGCCTTGATACGCAGGAAATCGACCATCTCCTTGACGAGGGCCGCTTCTTTCTGCCGGCTGAGCAGGCCGTTTTCGGTGAAACGCTTGATCACCGACAGCGTCAGGTTCTCGCGCACGCTCTTGGTCAGGAGCAGACCCTGGCCGCGCCGGTCTTCCGGCACCAGCGCGATGCCGTCCTTGCCGGTCAGGGCCTGGCGCGGATTGCCGATCGCGGTGGGCTTGCCCCAAAGTTCGATCGTGCCGTTTGCTTTCGTGGCGCCGAACAGCGCCTGGAACAGCTCGCGCTGGCCGTGGCCCTGCAGACCGCCAACGCCGAGCACCTCGCCCTCGCGGAGCGAAAAGTCCACGCCCGAAAGCCGGCTGCCGCTGGCGAGGTTCGCGACCTTGAGCGCGATGCGATCGGTCATGGTCGGCACGCGCTCGGGATAGAGCCGGTCGAGATGCCGGCCGATCATCTGGGTGACGATCTCGTCGTCGGAGACGGCATTGGCCTCATGCGCGGCGACGGTGCTGCCATTGCGGAAGATGGTCAGCCGGTCGGCGATGGCGCGCACCTCGGCCATGCGGTGCGAAATGAAGATGACCAGCCTGCCTTCGGCGGCTAGTTGGCGGGTCAGCTTCAACAGCCATTCGGCTTCACGCGCCGGCAGCGCCGAGGTCGCCTCGTCGAGGATCAGGATGCGCGGATCCTTGGCGAGCCCTTTGGCGATCTCGACGATCTGTCGCTCCGCCAGCGTCAGCCGCCGCAATTCCTGCTCGGGGCGCAGCGCCGGGAAATCGTATTCTTCGAGCAGCGCCAGCGTCCTGCGGCGCATCTCGCCGCGATTGACGGTGCCAAGCGGGGTCCGGGGTTCGTGGCGAAACCAGATGTTCTGCTCGACGCTGAGATCGGGAATGAGCGACAGTTCCTGGAAGACGGCGGCAATGCCGCGCGCCCGCGCGGCATCCGGATTGGCGGGGCGATAGTCCTGCCCGTCGATGAGGATCGAACCGCCGTCATGCTGCACGGCACCGGACAGGATCTGGATGAAGGTGCTTTTGCCAGCGCCATTCTCACCGAGCAGCGCGTGCACTTCGCCGGCCCGGGCGCTGAATGCGGCTTCGCTCAGCGCGACGATGCCGCCATAGCGTTTTGACAAACCATTGACGGTGATGAGATCCATGGGCCGCCTTCTGGAGCGTTTCACCGTTTCACGGAAACGGCGAAACGCTCTATCTCCCTGTTTTTACGCAATTCCGGACGGAAAACCGCTCACACTTTTCCTGGAATTGCTCGAAAAGGTCTCCCGGCACCGCTCGATGCCGGGAGACAGGATCGTGGAACAGGATGTTACTTGCTGCCGGCCGCTTCCGCGGCGGTGATCTCGACCCAGTCGGGCGTGATCGGCAGGGTCAGGCCGGGCGCCTGGTCGGGAAAGGCATTCTCGCCGACCGCGATCTTGATCATCTTGGTGCCCGGATAGAGCTTCGACTCGAAAGGATCGGTCGTCACGAAATCGCCCTTGACCGACACCGAACGTTCGGCCGGCTTCTTGCCGGTGTCCAGGATATCCACCGCCAGCTTTATCGCTTCCGAGGACAGATAGGCCGGATTCGAGCCGAGGATGCACTTGGCGCCCTGCGTCTGCGCGCAAGTGACGGCCGCGACATTGTAGGAGAAGCCGACGACCGGGACGATCGGCCGGCCGGCGTCCTTCAGCGCCTGGATGGCGCCTGAGCCGTAGCCTTGCGTCATGATGCCGTCGATCTTCGGATTGGCGGCAAGCAGTGCCGCCACGCCGGACTGTTCCGGACCGAGCGCATAGTTGCCGTTGTAATAGCCGACAACCTTGATGTCGGGATATTTCGCCAGCACCTTCTCATAACCGCCTTGCAATTGCGCCGAGATCGGCGCGCCGGCGAGGCCGCGGTCGAGGATGATGTTGCCCTTGCCGCCAAGCTGCGTGGCCATCCACTCGGCCATGACGGCGGGAATGCGGTCCCAATCGGAAGCGACGGCATAGGCGCAAGGCTCGGTCACCACCTGGTCGAAGCTGATGACGACGATACCGGCGTCGCAGGCCTTCTTGATCGTGGGGTTGAGCGCCGAATCCGAACCGGCATCGACCAGGATCGCGTCCGGCTTCTGGCGGATGATGTTGTTCAGCGAGTTGATCTGCGCCTGGACGGTGTTCTCGACATTCTCGATCTTGAGGTCGACGCGGCCTTTCAGCGGCCCCTTGTTGACCGACACCGTGGCGACGCGCTCCATCTGCTGGCGCCAGTCGTTGCCGACGAAATTGTTGGAGAGATAGATGGTGTAAGGCTTCTTGTCCTCGGCATGGCCCGCCTGCATGCCAACCGCCATCATCGTGGCGGCAAGCGCTGCGAGGCCGGTGTAACGGCTCAATAATTTCATGATTTTCTCCTCCCGTTTTTTAGTTTCGAAATCGTGGCGCCCACTGCGGCGCCCCCGCACTCCTCAAATCAGGTTCCCGAGGCCTCCTTGGGCGTGATCTCCACCCAGCTCGGCGATACCGGCAGCGAAAGGCCCGGCGCCAGGTCGGGGAACACGGTCTTGCCGAGCTCGATCTTCACCGCCGAGGAATTCGGCGCGTATTTAGCGTCGACCATATCCGTGGTCAGGCCGGGCGAGTTGAACAGCACGGTCGTGTCGGTCGGCTTCTTGCCGGTATCGAGAATGTCCACCGCGAGCTTGATCGCTTCCGCGGACAGCGACGGCGGATTGGCGCCGAG
>NZ_JAIUIM010000034.1:0-72136 GCF_020165615.1 Mesorhizobium sp. BH1-1-5 | reverse complement strand
CCCCCCCCCCCCCCCCCCGCCTCGATTGCGATCCACCTGCATCGTTTCTCGATCCGCTAGCCAATCCAGGCCGATCAGCGGAAATTTCCAGCACAGCGTTCCGCTTTCAACAAGGTCGCCCGCGCGAACCATGGGCAAGGCTTCGGACATGACGATCGTTGCGGAATTGCTGACGAAGCTCGACGAGGCCATGCGGACCGTGAAGGGCCATTTGGCCGAAATGGACGCCGAGCAGCTCAACGCGCTCCTACGCCTGCTTGCGCCTCGACCATCGATCGGCAGCGCCGAGATGGTCCTGACCATCCTGGCGTTCCGTGAGATCGAAGCCCGCAATCGGGCAAAGAGCTAGCCGTCGGGAGCCGCAGCGACGCGTCGACCGGCGCCTCCCTCGACCTGCCACCAAGAGCGGGAACTCAGGCAACCAGACTTGCCCGTGGCTTTTTCCCCTGAACCCCGAAGCCGCGGGCCTTTTTTTGAGCGTTCGATCGCCGCGCCGTTACGGTGCGTGACGAAGTCCAGGGGCGCAGATGCGCGTTCATCGCGGAAGGTCGTTCAGCCTATCGTTTTTATGGCGAGCTCGGTCCGGTTCTTGGCCCCGCACTTCTCCAGGATCGTGCTGACGTAGTTCTTGATCGTGCCCTCGGCCAAGTGCAGTTGGGCGCCGATCTCGCCATTGCTCTTGCCTTCGACGATCAGTTTGAGGATTTCATTCTCACGCGCGGTGAGGTCGCCGCGGACCGGCGCGCTCGCCGGAGCGTGGCGCGGACGCAATCGCTTGAATTCTTCGAGAATTTTCGCGGCAACACCGGGTGAAAGCGCGGATTGGCCGTTCGCCACGGTTCGGATCGTCGCCGCGATCTCGTCAATTCTGGAGTCCTTCAACAGATATGCCTTGGCTCCGGCGCTGACGGCCTCGAAAATCAGGTCGTTGGTCTCGAACGTGGTCAGGACGACGATGCCGGTGCCCGGGAATTCGCGCAGGATACGCTGGGTTGCCGTGACGCCGTCGGCGCGCGGCATTTGCAGATCCATCAGAACGACGTCCGGGCGATACCGGCGCGCGAACTCGATCGCCTGCTCGCCATCGGCGGCGGCGCCGACGATTTCGAAATCGTCGTTCTGCTGGGCAAGGAGCGTGGCAAGGCCTTCCCGGATCAATGTCTGATCCTCGGCGATCAACACGCGTATCCTTTCGGGTCGCAGGCGCGGATCGGTCATCTTTCTACACTCCCGCGGCGCCGGACCGGGCGTTCGTCGCCGACATGGTCAGGGGAAGGGATGTCCGAACCAGCGTACCCGCCCCCGGCGTGCTTTCCACCGCGGATTGTCCTCCGGCGAGCTCGGCAAATTCGGCCATTCCAATCAGCCCGAAATGCCCCTGTTTGGGGACGGTCGCGTCAAAGCCGCGTCCGTCGTCGCGGACATCGACAATGAGTCTTGCACCAGTTTCGGTTCTCTCTACGACCGCGTCGAACCGGACCAGCCGCGCCTTCGCGTGCGCCTCGACGTTGCGCAACGCCTCGCCGACGATGCGCCGGATCGTCGTCGCGTGGTCGTGCAACCCGGCTCGGGCTCCGTCATCGATCCGCATGGAGACCTCGGTGCCGGTCCGCCGCGCAAAGTCCGACAGCATCTCTTCGACATCCGAACCCGGTTCGAGGTCGTCGGGCATCCTGAGCCGGGCGATGGCATCGCGTGACCGCGCCAGGCCGTTTATCGCGGCTTCCTCGGCAACCGCGAGCCCGTCCGAAACACGAGCGGGATCGGTCGCCAGGAAATGCCTGGTCAGCCGGATCTGCGTCAGCAATGCGATGATCGAATGCACGAGCGTGTCGTGGAGATCGCGCGCCAGGCGGAGCCGGGTGCGGGCCAGCGAGGCGAAGCGTACCTCGGAGTTGGCGGCTTCGAGCTGCTGCTCCATCAAGCGCCTGGCGCGCCGCTCGCTCTCGAACATGATCTCGGCCTGGCGCGCCGTGAAGTCGGGCATCGCGATCACGACGTAGTGCGATCGGTCGCCATTCCACAGGATGACCGCGGTGACGGGACGGTCCAGCCCCGGCAATTCGGCCCGCACGCCCGACAAGGCGATCAGATCGCGGCGTCCCTCGGACAAGGCCGCCATCTCGGCCTCCATGCCGACCAGCAGCGTGCACAGGCAGCAGTCCGCTCCAAGGGCGGGGAGCCACTCGACCAGACGCCCCACTTTCTGCTGAACCGTCCTGTCGGCCCGCAAAACTGCAAGCCCAATGACTTCCGCCTGCGCGGCCGGCAGTAGTTCCGTGCCGATATCGATCATTCGTTCCCACAAAAACAGCCACGGGGCGCGGCGGTCCACTTTGACGTAAGCCCGGACCGGTCGCAAACGAATATGACTTTCGTCATCATCGCCTCTGACTTTCGACAGATGTCCCGTCCCGGCCAAAGGAGATAGGCCGAAGGTTGCCATGAAGCTAAACGTCCAATTCATCAAGCACCCAGGCTCGAAGGAGCGCATGGTCGTGCTGCCGGAATCCCAGTACCGCGTGCTCAAGCGGACGGCGATGGCCGGCGTGGCCGACCTCGAAGAGCCTGCCCCCAACAGTCCGTTGCCCAAGCGTGTCCTCGACAGGATCGCCGCCGGCGAGAACCCGGTCCGCGCCGTCAGGATCCTGCGCGGCCTGAGCGGAAGGCAACTCGCCGCCCAAGCCGGAATAACCCCGAGCATGCTGTCGCAGATAGAGCGCTCCGGAAAGACGGCCTCCACCAAGACCCTCAAGGCAATCGCGCACATCCTGGAAGTACCCCTGGGCGCCATTTCGCCTCATCTATCCGCCGGAATCGGCGGTGTTCCGGCCGATACGGGCAGGGCCGTGGCCTGGATCCTGACCTAAGCGGTCGGGACGCCCGCAGTGGCGCTTGCGCGTGGACGAGTAAGATGAACGTGACAGACAGACGTTCCCCGCAGTCGCCGAGGAGGTTCTCCGGGCGGCTGGCCGCCCTGATCGGATGCGGCTGCTGCCTGATAGCCATCGCTATCGCTTCGGTGGCAAGCGTTACCTCGTCAGCCGCGTGGGATCCGGGTTCGCTTGCTGTCAATACCGCTGGCAAAGAGCAGCGCATCGCGCCCGGACCGGGGATCGACTTCGCCTGCAAGGGGCAGAACTGGGGCCATGAATCGAGAGAATGCCTGGCCGCGATCATCAACCGAACCCAAAGCGGACGGCAGAGACCAATCCGCATCATCGCGGATGACGGCGGTGGCTCGCAAGCGCAGTGAAGGGCCGGTGCTTCTGGCGCAACGTCCCAGATTGATTTAGCATCCCCTCATCGACGCTCTAGCCGCGATCCGACAGGATGCGGAATGCGGAGCGCAACGAGAACAGGGCGGCGGTCGCGTGCCTAGGGCTGATCCAAGCACGGCCAGGCACCTGGACCCGCCAGCCAGCAAGGCGCAAGCGCAGGCGGGAGGAGCCAATGCGGAAGCTGCAGTCGCAAGGCGTTCATCACATCACGCTGGTCGGCGCCGGGCGCCAGACCTCGATCGACTTCTGGGAGGGCGTGCTCGGCATGCCTTTCATCTTCGAGCAGCCCAATCTCGACAAGGCGAGCGAGAGCCATCTCTATTTCGATCCGGGCGACGGGCGCCTGATCACCGTCTTCACCGACGAGAGTCGGGGCCCGGTCAAGCGGCGGACGCCGACCGATGTCGGCTGCGTCCATCATATCGCCTTCTCGGTGTCGCGGGTCACCTTCCTGCAGGCGGTCGCGCGGCTCGACGAGCGCGGCATCAAGCACAGCGGCGTCAAGGATCGCGGCTTCATGGATTCGATCTATTTCGAGGATCCGCTCGGACTGTTGATCGAGCTTGCCTCCTACCGCTTCGAGCCGCCGGCCGGCTTCACCCATGCCGACGTGCTGATGGAGGCGCACAAGACCCGTGTGGCGCGCGGCGACTACAACATCGCCGAAGTCCATCTCGCGGACGCCATCCAGGCGCTGATCGAGCGGTCGCGTGAAACATTGTCCGAGAGCAGGGCGCCGAAAAATCCATATTAACCAGGTCAGAGGGAGGACCGACATGGCAAAGGCTGCAACCAAAAGTACGAAGAAACCGGCGGCGAAGGTGATGGCAAAAGCCGCGCCCAAGGCGACCGCGAAGGCCGCGCCTAAAGCAAGAGCGAAGCCGGCTAAGAAACCCGGCGTGAAGCTCAGCATGCTGAGGCCGAGCGTCAACAACATGACGGTGCGGGTGTTCGCGCGCGCGGCCGCGCTCGATACCGCGGAAACAGACGCTTGGGGCAGCACGCGCTCGCCGGAATTCCTGGCGCGCAATCCGGCGCATCTGACGCCGATGATCGAGGACAAGGGCCTGCCGCGCGGCGTGCTGTGGGAAAGCTGCGCGATCATGCAGTATCTCGCCAACAAGCACGGGCTGGAGAAGTTCTATCCGAAGGCGCCGGCAAAGCGGGCGATGATCGACAGCGCCATGTTCTACCTGGTCGGCACACTTTATCCTTATGTCGCGCGCGCAACGTATCCGGCGCTCGGCTTCCCGCAATATGCCGGAGAGGTCGGTCACAGCGACGCCCATCCCGACCGGAAGTCGGAAGCGCAGAAGGCGGCGATGGCCGCGATCGCCGAGCCGCTCGAAGTGTTTCACTCCTTCTTCCGCAACGGCAAACCGTTCATCGGCGGCAACAATCCGTCGATCGCCGATATTAGGCTGGCGGCAACGCTCGAATTCCTGGCGGTCATCGACTACGCGCTGCCCAAATGGGCGAAGGAGTACATGGCGGTGCTTGAGAAGAAGCTCGGCAAGGCCTATGCGGAGCCGGCCGGCGACGTGCGCGGCTACATCGCCCATGTGAAATCGCAGGCAAAGGCCTAGCAATCCGCCGGCGTTAAGGTTTCGTTTACCCAAGGCCTGTCTACTGGTCGCAGCTCGCCGCGACCACGGATGTACTGGCGCCATGACGAGGCAAGGGAAAGGTCGGCTCCGTGCCGGCCTTTTGCTTTTTCGCGGCCATCGCGCGGCAATCACGACAGTATGATTGCAGCGCCGGCGGGCAGGTTGAAATCCTGTTGTCATCCTCGTCATGGATCGTACGATACCGTCAGGCGGCTGAGCGACGGCAACGAGGGCCTGCGATGGACATGGCAAGACTTTTGATGATGGCGGGCGCGCTGTCGATTGTGTCCTTTCCTTCGGCCGCCGCGTCGCTCAACAGCATGAACGAGGTAGGGGCCGCCTTGCTCGCCTGCTGGACACCGCCGGCCAATTCCGACAATTCCTCGGCCACGCTCAGCTTCAGCTTCAAACGCGACGGAACGCTGATCGGGCCGCCGAGGACAACCGCCATTCATGTCGGCGGCGACGACAAGGCGCGCAAGGCCTATGTCGATGCGGCGACCAAGGCCCTGAACGACTGTCTGCCGCTCAGCCTTTCGCCATCGCTGGCGCAAGGCATAGCCGGCAATGTCTTCACGCTGCAGTTCAACTCGCCGAAGAAGTAGAGGACGGCGAAGGCGCAGAGCCCAACCGTCTCACGCTTTTCCTGGAATTGCTTTCAGGTCAAACGGCGTGCGCGCCTGACCTCAGCGTGTTTTTCCAGCTCCGGCATCTCGAAGACATAATCGCTCCAGGCGGAGTCCGGGATCTGCCCGGCCAGGTAACAATCCAAGAGAAGGCTCTGTTCGGGGGTAAGGGGTCTCTGCGCCTGCTCATGATCCAGCCCAAGCGAATGGATCAGGTTCCTGGTCAGGCCAGAGACGGTGAAGTGAATGGACATCTTCAGTCTCCTCTGCGCTGCGCGGTCACATCAACGCCAACAACGTCCGTCAGCGGGCAAAGGTTTCATCAGCGATCCGTGATCGCGCCGCGGCGCGGCCGTGGCCGGCCTGAAAATGGTTTTTCGACTGCTGTCTCAATCTTGAGATGAAAGCGTAATATTTGCTTCACAAGATTGAGAATAACACTTATGTCGTATAAGAAAGTTTCTGGCTAACCTTTCTATACATAAGTATCTTCTCAATTAGCCGGCATCGATTAAGTCGAACTCGTTTTTCGAACAGGGGTGGCACCCGATGGCGAGGTTATGGTTTCTCAAGATACCATGCCTGGTGGTCATGGCGATCTTGGCGATCACGCAGGTTTCCTATGCCGATTCTTGCTCGGCGCTGAGAAGCCAGATGCTGTCCGGCGGCCGCGACGCGGCGAGCCCCGAGCTTGCGCAACTGAGGCGCCAGCTTGCCGCGATCCAGGGGCTGGAAAGGCAGCGCCGATGCACCGCCAGCAGCGCTGCCGGAGGCTTCTTCAATGCCTGCGCGGATCTCATCCGGAACCGGACCGACGTGCAGCGTCGGATCGCCAGCATCGGCAGTTCCGGCCGCGACTCCGCCGGGTTGCAGGCGAGATACGTCGCGCTTGGCTGTCAGGCGGCTCCCAAGCGGCAGCAGGCGCAGCAGCAGGCGTCCAACACCGAGGCTTCCGCTCCGGCCTATAGCGGGAATGCGATGCTGTTTTGCGTTCGCCGCTCGGACGGCTATTTCTTCCCTGCGCCGAATTCGCAATTCGCGCGAGCCGGGGACCTCAACGATACGGTCGATCAATGCCGCTACATCTGCGACGATGCGGATGTCGATCTCTATACACTGAGCGATCCGAGCCTCGAGACCGACCAGATGGTCGCGGTCGAGACGCGCAAGCCCTACACCGAACTGCCAGCCGCCTTCCGCTATCGCGATGCCCCCGAGTTCAAGGCCTGCGACGTCAAGCGCTACTCCCAGCGGGTGGCCGAGCTCAGGGCGCGCACGGTGACGCCGCGCAACATGGAAAACGCCATCATTCCCTTGCCGACGACGAGACCGGATCTGGGGTCGGGTCCGGGCACGGTCTCGGACATTCCAGCAAACAGCGCCCAGGACGCGGGAGCGGATGCGACCAGCTCGATCGCGCAGTCCGAGTCGGTTGTGCCGGCCGACGCAAAGCCGGTGCGCGTGGTCGGGCCGGCCTTCTTCCCTGCGAATTGATCCGGCCGTCGTCCCCCGCGTTGCGGGCGTCCGGCAGCGCCGACCAGGCGACAATTACTCGCAGACGACCCGGTAGCGCCTGCCGTTTTCGCCGACATTCCTGCAGGCCAGCGGTCTCTGCTCGCCGGCAGACGCGTCGGGCAGGTCCTGGTTCAGGGATGGCGCCATCGAAACGCGCTTTGGGTAGCGCCGTACAGCTGGGCCCGGCGGCACGCTTGGCGGCAGAGGAAACACGTCCGACTCGACCTGTCGCGGCGCGGCCGTCCCCGGCGGCGTCTGGTCCCAGACACGCCTGACGTCCATACGGCTTGGAACGATCACCGTGCCGTCGTCGCTGCGCACGCAGCCGCCCGCTGCAAGCAGCGCCGGGCACAGGACGAAAGCCGCGATTCGACCAAACATTAGCAACACCTCAGGCACCTTATAATGCGTCATTGCCTCGGCCGCCAACGGGCGGATTACCGCAGCCGGCGCGAAGATCGCAATCTGCCTCAACGGCACCGGGCGGCTGGCGGTTGCAATCATTATGGTTAGCGGATCGTTAATGCTTGTCGGGCACATTCCGCCGACGAACCTGCACGGTTCGGCCTTGGGGGTAGGAATGGCGGATACGGACGGGACTGTCGGGGCGGACAGCGCGCGGAATCTCGACAAGGCGGATATGCGGGGCAACGGGGCCTTTCTCGAGGATGTCCACGATATGGCCGGCACTTCGGAGGCGCTTGCCAATCTCAGGCTGATGGTCGATTCGATGCCGATCGGCGTCATCGTTCTCGATGCCGAATTGCGGGCGGAGGTGGTCAACCGCGCATTCTACGATTTCTGGAAGATCGATCCGCAGCGCGCTCCGGCCGGCAGTCGCTTTCGCGACCTCATGGAAGCCAGCCGTGACGCCGATCCGTTCGGCGGCGAGGACCAGGCCTGGCAAGGCCATGTGGCCGAACGGGAGGCCGAAATCCGGGCTGGAACCGCAGGGTCCAGGCAGCTGCCGCGCAAGGACGGCCGCACGCTGATCGCCTCGCTGGCGCCTCTCCCCGGCGGCAAACGGCTGATCTCCTATGTCGACATCACCGACATGAAACAGCGCGAGACCGAGGCCGAGGACGCGCGCAGGAACCTTGCCACCGTGCTGGAATCCCTGCCGGCCGGCGTCATCATCTACGATCGCGACGACCGCTTCGTCTTCGCCAACCGCAAGCTGCAGGACACGCTGCCGGCGCTGAAGCCGGCCTGGCAACCGGGCCGCACATTCCGCGAGGCGTTGGCTCTCGGCCATTCGGTCGGCTATTTCCGCTCGAGCGGCGACACCGAAATCGACGGCCTGCATGGCGTCGATACCGAGCGCTGGCTTGACGCCATGCTCGAGCGGTACCGCTTGCCAAGCTCCGCCTACGAACGCCTCAATGCCGACGGGCGCTGGTACCAGGTCTATGACATGCGCACCGACGACGGGACGTTCATCGGCGTGCGCGTCGATATCACCGACATCAAGGTCCGCGAGAAGGCGTTGCGCGACTCCATGCGCCAGATCGACCTCTACCGGCACGTGATGGACGAGCTGCCCGTGGCCGCCTTCATCAAGGCCGACGATCTCAGCATAGAATTCGTCAACAAGGCCTGGTGCGCGCTGACCGGCCTCGCCAAGGACGAGGTGCTCGGCAAGACGGATCGCGCGCTTTTCGCGACGGAAGAGGCGGACGGCTTCAGCAATGACGACACCGACGTCGTGGCGACCGGCGCCGGGCGCGAGGTCGAGGAGGCCGTCACCCACCGCGACGGCACCGTGCGGCAGCTGATGACGCGCAAGAGCCGGCTGGTGGCGATCGACGGCTCGGTGCACCTGGTCGGCTCCAGCACCGATATCACCGACGTCAAGGCGCGCGAGCAGGCGCTCCGGCAGAGCATGAGCGAGAACGAGGTGTTCCGCAGCCTCATCGACAATGTGCCGGTGTCGATCTACGCCAAGCGCTCGGACCTCAGGCAATTCTACGTCAACAAGGGCTGGTGCGATCTCACCGGCTTCAGCAAGGAAGAAGCCGTCGGCAAGACCGATGTCGAGATTTTCGGCGAGGATGGCGAAGCCTTCGTCGCCAGCGACCTTGCCGTGCTGCGCACCGGCGAGACGCAGGAGATAGAAGAGACGGTGACGATGCCGGACGGCAGCGTCAGGCACCAGTTCGCGCGCAAGGGCGCGATGATCGCCTCGGATGGCTCGCTCTATCTCATCGGCTCCACCACCGACATCACCGAGCTCAAGCAGCGCGAGGCCGAGCTCAGCGAGGCGCGCCGGCGCGCCGTGCTCGCCGACCGGGCCAAGTCGGAATTCCTCGCCAATATGAGCCACGAGATCCGCACGCCGATGAACGGGGTCCTTGGAATGGCAGAGCTTTTGGCAAAGTCGGACCTCGATCCAAAGCAGAAGACGTTCACCGACATCATCGTCAAATCCGGCAACGCGCTGCTCACCATCATCAACGACATCCTCGACTTCTCCAAGATCGACGCCGGCCAGCTGGTGCTCGACCCGGCACCCTTCAATCTCGCCGAGGCGATCGAGGATGTGGCGACGCTGGTATCGACGCGCGCGAAGGAAAAGGACCTCGAGCTCATCGTGCGCGTCCAGCCGGGGCTCGACGGCCAGTTCGTCGGCGATGTCGGCCGCGTCAGGCAGATCGTCACCAACCTGCTCGGCAACGCCGTGAAATTCACCGACGAGGGCCATGTCCTGGTCGACGTGACGGGTGAGCGGGTTCCCGCGGGGACGAAGCTCACCATTTCCGTGACCGATACCGGCATCGGCATTCCGGAAGAGAAGCTGAAGCTGGTGTTCGAGAAATTCAGCCAGGTCGACACCTCCTCGACCAGGCGGCATGAGGGCACCGGGCTCGGTCTTGCCATCACTTCGCGGCTGGTCGAGATGATGGGCGGCGAGATCGGCGTCGACAGCGCCGAGGGCAAGGGTTCGACCTTCTGGTTCACGGTCACGCTGCCCAGGGCCGAGCAAGGCGGACAGCGCATCACGCCGGTCGACGTCACCGGCGCGCGCGTGCTCGTCGTCGACGACAATGCCGTCAACCGTTCGATCCTGAGCGAGCAGATGGCGTCGTGGACGTTCGATTCCTGCGCGGCCGAAAGCGGCGCCGAGGGACTGAAGGTGCTGATCGCCGCCGCCGCCTATGGCGTGCCGGTCGACTGCGTCGTGCTCGACTACCAGATGCCCGGCATGACCGGCGCCGAGATGGCGCGCATCGTGCGCAACACGGCGGGCCTGGCGCATACGCCCATCATCATGCTGACCTCGGTCGACCAGTCGCTTGCCAACACGACCTATCGCGATCTCGGCATCGATGCGCAGCTGATCAAGCCGGCGCGCTCCTCCGTCCTCCTGGAAACGCTGGTCGCGACCATCCAGCGCCATCGCCATAGCAGCGCCGCGGCGCAACCCGCCGTCGGCACCGGCAGCCCCCCGCAAGCCGGGCTGGCGCGGGCGGCGTCGGACCGCGCCATGCTGCAGCCGCCGTCGGCGCGGGCGCGTCCACGCCCCGCCGATGCGGAGCGCGGGCTCGACATCCTCGTTGCCGAAGACAACGAGGTGAACCAGCTGGTGTTTACCCAGATACTCGGCGAGACCGGCTACCGCTTCGAGATCGTCGGCAACGGCCGCAAGGCGCTCGACGCCTTCGGCAGGCTCAATCCGCGCATGATCCTGATGGATGTGTCGATGCCGGAAATGAACGGCCTGGAGGCGACGGGCGCCATCCGCCGGCTCGAGGAGGACATGGGCACGCATGTACCGATCGTCGGCGTCACCGCGCACGCGCTGAAGGGCGACCGCGAACGCTGCCTGGAAGCCGGCATGGACGATTATCTGCCGAAGCCGATCAGCCCGCGCGCGCTGCTCGAAAAGCTCGAGCGCTGGCTGGGAGCGGACGTGGAGACCCGGCGCAACGCCGGTTAGAGCAATTCCAGGAAACGTGTGAAACGGTCAGGCTCGGCGCCTTCGCCATAGCCGCTCGTGCGGAATTGCGCGAAACCAGGAGACAGGGCGGATTTAGCCGGCAGGCGGGCGCATGACGCTGACGCATGCGTATGGTGCGATCGCACCATACCAAAGCAAACGCCAAGCTCGGACAATCATGACACTGATTCCGCTCCTCGGTTACGGGCGGGAGCAGCGACCGCCAACAAGAAACAGCGTCGACTCTACCCCAACGGACCTGTTTTCGGCGATGGCCAGGCCATGATCCGCTCTGGCGTTCAGGCAACGCGCTCTCGTCCGGATTTTATTTCCCGGCGGCCGTGACCCGGCCGCCGGGATATTTTTTTGATTCAAAAGTCAGACAAGTTGCTGATTCCCACGGCAAACTCCGGCCGGTCCTTCGCGGCCGCCGCGGACCTCTCCAGGCATCCCCCTTCGGGCGTTACCGGGCTGACACGAAACTGTCATGCGACTGTAATAATCGAAGGCTATTGCGCTCACCGGGCGCCGATAGAACGGGTGCCGAAAGACCATCTTCCGAACAGGAGCAGGCCACATGAGACATTTCATCCGCTCGGCGGCCGTTGCGATTGCAATGGCTGCGGCATCAACCCTTAGCATCTCCGCCGCGATGGCAGCCGATATCTCCGGCGCCGGCGCCACCTTCCCCTATCCGATCTACGCGAAGTGGGCCGACGCCTACAAGAAGGAGACCGGCATCGGTCTCAACTACCAGTCGATCGGCTCCGGCGGCGGCATCAAGCAGATCAAGGCCAAGACCGTGACCTTCGGCGCTTCCGACGCGCCGCTGAAGGGTGAGGACCTCGACTCCACCGGGCTCGCGCAGTTCCCGATGGTGATGGGCGGCATCGTTCCGGTCGTCAACCTCGAAGGCATCAAGCCGGGCGAGCTGGTGCTCGACGGCCCGACGCTGGCCGACATCTTCGTCGGCAAGATCACCAACTGGAACGACGAAGCGATCAAGAAGCTCAACCCCGACGCCAAGCTGCCCGACCAGGCGATCGCCGTCGTGCACCGTTCGGACGGCTCGGGCACCACGTTCAACTTCAGCTACTACCTGGCCGACGTCAGCGCCGACTGGAAGTCGAAGGTCGGCGTCAACACCGCGCTCGAATGGCCGGTGGGCATCGGCGCCAAGGGCAATGAGGGCGTCGCCAACAACGTCTCGCAGACCGGCGGCGCGATCGGTTACGTCGAATACGCCTATGCCAAGCAGAACAAGCTCACCTATACCGACCTGATCAACAAGGACGGCAAGAAGGTCGAGCCGACCGCCGCCGCGTTCTCGGCCGCCGCGGCCAATGCCGACTGGAGCTCGCAGCCGGGCTACGGCGTCATCCTGGCCAACCAGACCGGCGCCGAATCCTGGCCGATGACCTCGGCCACCTGGATCCTCGTCTACAAGAAGCCCGATGACGCCGCGGCGACGACCGAAGCGCTCAAGTTCTTCGCCTGGTCCTATGCCAAGGGCGACGAGCTGGCCGCCGGCCTGGACTATGTTCCGATGCCCGACGCCGTCGTGAAGAGCGTCGAGGAGATGTGGGGCAAGGACATCGTCGACGCGAGCGGCAAGCCGCTCTACTCCGGCATGTAATTCCTAGCGAATAAGGAGGGCGTCTTTGGCGCCCTCCTGTCTCTTTCGAAATGCGAGGGGCTAAATGACAGCCGTTTCCGAAGCCGCGACATCGTCCGCCCTGCGGACCAGAGAAGCGACAGTACGCCGCTTCGCCTTCACCGACATGGCCTTCCGGACGGCCACGCGCCTTTCCGCCATCCTCGTGCTGGTACTGCTCGGCGGGGTCGCGATCTCGCTGATCGCCGGCTCGTGGGAGGCGATGTCGAAGTTCGGCTTCTCCTTCCTGACCACCGAATCCTGGAACCCGGTCACCGAGAATTTCGGCGCGCTCGCGCCCATCTACGGCACCATCGTCACCTCGGCCATCGCCATACTGATCGCCGTGCCGATCGGCATCGGCATCGCCGTCTTCCTGACCGAGCTTTGCCCGCGCCCGCTCAGGCGCCCGATCGGCATTGCGGTCGAGTTGCTCGCAGGCATTCCCTCGATCATCTACGGCATCTGGGGCCTGTTCGTCTTCGCGCCGTTCCTGCAGACGACGGTGCAGCCCTTCGTCATCTGGCTCTTCAAAGGCATCCCCGGCCTCAACAGCCTGTTTGCCGGTCCGCCCTACGGCATCGGCCTGCTGACCTCGTCGCTGATCCTCGCCATCATGGTGCTGCCCTTCATCACCTCGATCACCAAGGACGTGTTCGACACGGTGCCGGCGGTGCTGAAGGAATCGGCCTACGGCATCGGCTGCACGACCTGGGAAGTGACCCGGCGCGTGACAATCCCCTATACCCGCGTCGGCATCATGGGCGGCGTCATGCTCGGCCTCGGCCGCGCGCTCGGCGAGACGATGGCCGTCACCTTCGTCATCGGCAACGCACACCGCATCAGCGCCTCGCTGTTTGCGCCGGGCACGACGATCTCGGCGACCATCGCCAACGAATTCACCGAAGCCGACGGCGATCTCTACACATCCTCGCTGGTGTCGCTCGGCCTGATCCTGTTCATCATCACCTTCATCATCCTCGCGCTCGCACGCTACATGCTGTTGCGCATCGATAGCCGCACGGGAGCCTGACCTATGTCGACTGCCCAATCGCTTCACCAAGGCCGCAAACGCAAGAATGCCGTGATGATGGCCTTGTGCGTCGTCGCGGCGGGCATCGGCCTCGCCTGGCTGGCGCTGATCCTCGGCGCCCTGCTCTACAAGGGGCTCGCCGGGGTGAACCTGGCCGTGTTCACTGAAATGACGCCGCCGCCCGGCGATGCCGGCGGCCTGCTCAACGCCATCTACGGCAGCATCGTGATGACCGTCATCGGCATAATCGTCGGCACGCCGATCGGCGTGCTGGCCGGCACCTACATGGCCGAATACGGACGCTTCTCGAAGCTCACCACGGTGGTGCGCTTCATCAACGACATCCTGTTGTCGGCCCCCTCGATCATCATCGGCCTGTTCGTCTATGAGCTGATGGTGCGGCCGATGGGGCATTTCTCGGCGATTGCCGGCGCCGTCGCGCTGTCGATCCTGGTGATTCCCGTCGTGGTGCGCACCACCGAGGACATGCTGAACCTCGTGCCCAACGCGCTGCGCGAAGCAGGCACCGCCATCGGCGCGCCGCGCTGGGTGGTGATCCGCTCGGTCGCCTATCGCGCGGCAATGTCGGGCATCGTCACCGGCATCCTTTTGGCGATCGCCCGCATCTCCGGCGAGACGGCGCCGCTTCTCTTCACCGCGCTCAACAACCAGTTCTGGTCGAGCAATCTCAATGCCCCGATGGCCAGCCTGCCGGTGACCATCTTCCAGTTCGCTCTCAGCCCTTATGAGGAATGGCAGCAACTGGCCTGGACGGGCGCACTCATAATCACCCTGACGGTTCTCGGGCTGAGCATCATCGCCCGAAGCCTAACCGGACGCAGAGAGGACAGATGAAACCGATGTTGTCCACCGACCTGAACGCACCCGACGCGACCGTCGAGAAGGCCAAGATCGAGGTCAAGAACCTCAACTTCTACTATGGCCAGTCGAAGGCGCTGAAGGACATCAACCTGTCCCTGCCGGAGCGCAGCGTGACGGCCTTCATCGGCCCGTCGGGCTGCGGGAAGTCGACGCTGCTGCGCGTGCTCAACCGCATCTACGAGCTCTATCCGAAGCAGAGCGCCGAGGGCCAGGTGCTGCTCGACGGCAAGAACATCCTCGACCGCTCGCAGGACCTCAACCTGCTCAGGACCAAGATCGGCATGGTTTTCCAGAAGCCGACGCCTTTCCCGATGTCGATCTACGAAAACATCGCCTTCGGCGTCAGGCTCTATGAGAAGATCAGCAAGGCCGAGATGGACAGCCGCGTCGAGCAGGCGCTGAAGCGCGCCGCGCTCTGGAGCGAGGTCAAGGACAAGCTCAACGCCAGCGGGCTCAGCCTTTCCGGCGGCCAGCAGCAGCGCCTGTGCATCGCCCGCACCGTGGCGGTGAAGCCCGAGGTCATCCTGCTCGACGAGCCGGCCTCGGCGCTCGATCCCCTGTCGACGGCCAAGATCGAGGAGCTGATCGACGAATTGCAGGCCGACTACACGATCGTCATCGTCACCCACAACATGCAGCAGGCGGCGCGCGTGTCGCGGCAGACGGCGTTCATGTATCTCGGCGAGCTGGTGGAGTTCGACCGGACCGAGAAGATCTTCACCTCGCCTCGCGAGAAGCGCACGCAGGACTACATCACCGGCCGCTTCGGCTGAGTACATACGAGGACATCATCATGGCCGAACATACCGTCGCCTCCTTCGACGAGGATTTGAGGCAGATCAGCCGGCTCATCAACGACATGGGCGATCTCGCCGGCTCCATGGTCGGCGGCGCGACCAGGGCCCTGCTCGAAACCGACAATGCGCTGGCGCAGCGCGTCGTCTCCGACGACGCCATCATGGACGCGCGCCAGCGCGAGCTCGACGACCGCGCCATCACGCTGATCGCCAAGCGGCAGCCGATGGCCGACGATCTTCGTCACGTGGTCGGCTCGATCCGCATGGCGGGCGACCTCGAGCGCATCGGCGACCTCGCCAAGA
Organism: Mesorhizobium sp. BH1-1-5; assembly: GCF_020165615.1. Taxonomy (NCBI): domain Bacteria; kingdom Pseudomonadati; phylum Pseudomonadota; class Alphaproteobacteria; order Hyphomicrobiales; family Phyllobacteriaceae; genus Mesorhizobium; species Mesorhizobium sp. BH1-1-5. Next base: position 56,501 of record NZ_JAIUIM010000034.1, on the reverse strand, counting down.
ACATCGCCAAGCGCGTCGGTTCGGTCGGCGTCAGCGCCGCGCCGCGCGACCTCACGCATTCGATCGATTCCATGGCGCAGATGGTGCTGATCCAGGTCCAGGCCGTGATCCAGGAATATACGGCGGGCGATGCCACGGCGCTGGCCAAGCTTCGCAACGACGACGAGCGCATCGACGTCAAATACACGTCCGTCTTCCGCGAGCTGTTGACCTACATGATGGAAGACCCGCGCAACATCACCGCTTGCACGCATCTTTTGTTCTGCGCCAAGAATCTCGAGCGCATCGGCGACCATGTGACCAACATCGCCGAGAACGCCTACTATGTGCTGACCGGCACCCAATTGCCCGCCAACCGTCCGAAGCAGGACGAGACGGCAATGTCGGCGCCGGCGGCCTGACGGAAAAGGTTACCCCGATGATCGCGCCACGCATCATGGTGGTGGAGGACGAGGAGCCGCTGGGGGTGCTGCTCCGCTACAACCTCGAATCCGAAGGTTACCAGGTTGAAGTGGTGACCCGCGGCGACGAGGCCGAAATCCGCCTGCAAGAAAACGTTCCCGACCTGCTCGTGCTCGACTGGATGGTGCCGGCGGTTTCCGGCATCGAGCTCTGCCGGCGTCTCAGGATGCGGCCCGAGACCGAGCGGCTGCCGATCATCATGCTGACGGCGCGCGGCGAGGAAAGCGACCGCGTGCGCGGCCTTTCGACCGGCGCCGACGACTATCTGGTCAAGCCGTTCTCGACGCCGGAGTTCATGGCGCGCGTCAAGGCGCTGCTGCGCCGCGCCAAGCCGGAGGTGCTGTCCAGCGTGCTCAAGGTCGGCGACATCGTGCTCGACCGCGAATCGCACCGCGTCTACCGCAAGAAGAGCGAGATCAGGCTCGGCCCGACCGAGTTCCGCCTGCTCGAATTCATGATGCGCCATCCCGGCCGCGTGTTCTCGCGCAGCCAGCTGCTCGACAATGTCTGGGGCGAGACGATCTATATCGACGAGCGCACCGTGGACGTGCATGTCGGGCGCCTGCGCAAGGCCGTCAACAACGGCCGCATGCCGGACGTCATCCGCACCATCCGTGGCGCGGGTTACGCGATCAGGGAAGATTAGTCTCGGGGCGCGCCGAAGTCCTGACAGCTAGGCACTTCCAACATCTACGCTGGTCAGTAGCCGAGACGCTTGTGCTTCGTCATCCACGGGCGGAGCAAGGAGCGCAGCGACGCGGCGCAGACCCGAGGATCCATGCCGTGACGTCGACGCGCCGCGGCGGTGCAGAATTCTGCTCCGCTGCGCATGGATTCCAGGGTCTTCGCGACGGAGCTTCGCTCCTGCTTCGCCCTGGAATGACGAAGCTGCGGGGGCTTCGCACGGAAACCAACGATCAAGGTTGATCAGGCGACGTGCTTGCCCGCTCGCGCCTGGCCTCCCGGCGCGAAAATCTCCTGGTCGACGAAGGTCAGCGCGCGCATGGCGCAGCCTTCGCGGATCAGCGGCAGTTCGTTCGGCTCGGTGTCGAAGGAGATCGACTTGGAGTGCTGGCCGCCGGCGGTCTGGGCGATCGCCTCCCTCAGCGCCGGCTCGATCAGGTCGAAGGCGGCCGCGCTGACGCCGACCATGGCGACGGGCGCCGGGTCGATCAAGGCAAACAGGCTGCCGAGACCGAAGCCAAGCGCTTCGCCGGCCCGGCGATAAGCCTCCCGTTCGGGGCCGTCCTCCTGACGGGCCTTTGCGGCAAGGGCGCGCATGTCGGCGTCGCCGACGTCGGTTGGCGCGGCATCCTCGCTTATTCCCATGGCGCTGCGCCAGATCGCATAATTGCCGGCATAGGCCTCGACGCAGCCGCGCCGGCCGCAGCGGCAAAGCGCGCCGCCCGGACGATGGATCATGTGGCCGAACTCGCCGCCCGAGGAATGCGTGCCGGTGAACAGCGCGCCTTTCAGCACCAGCCCCATGCCGATGCCGTGCGAGAGCAGGATGGCGATGAAGTCGTCGCGATAGCGCTCGGGATCGCGCCATTGCAGCGCCACCGCCATCATGTTGCAGTCGTTCTCCGTTGTGGCCGGGATGCCGAATTCCTTTTCGAGGATATCGGCGAAGGGAATGTCGGTCAGCGGCGTGATCGGCGACCACAGCATGGCGCGTGAACGGGAATCGGTGATGCCTTGAATGCCCATGGCGATGCGGGCGACGCTGCCCAGGTCGAGGTCGGGATCCTGCAGCCGGCGCCGGACGATCGCAACGCATTCGCCGATCAGCTCGTCGCGGGGCATGACAAGCGTGTCCAGGCGCTGCTGTTCCTCGGCAATCACCTGGCCGGCGTAGTCGATGACGGCGACCGACAGGAAGTTCAGCGACAGCACCACGGTCAGCACCGCGGCGGCTTCGGGGTTCTGCGCCAGGCCGATCTGCGGCCGGCCGCGTTTCAACGCCGTCGGCTCGCTGGCCTTGCTTTCGGTGAGAATGCCCTCCTGGATCAGATCGGCGGAAATCGCCGAAATGGTCGAGTGGCTGAGCCCGGTGGAGGCGGCAATCTCCGTCCGCGAGGGCTGGCCGGCGCGGCGCACGGCCGAAATCACCATGGCGCGGTTGCGCCGGCGCAAATCGTCGTGGCGGATCCCGACCGACATTGTCCTCGCACGTCCTCCCGGTCATCGCGGCCTTGTGATGATGATGCCATGGCCTACCGGTGACACGCCAGCGATACTGGCAGAAGCCAAGGTCCATGTCATTATTTATTGCGGATGTCGAAAAAAATGCTCGGACCCATCAAAACCCATCAGAATCGCAGTTGACAGCGTCGTTTTGCTGGATCACTATTTTTTTGAGGCTCGAAAAAAAGCCTCTGTGCCGGCCTTCGGGCCAGTCTGGGTCGCGCCGCACGGGGCGCAGGGAGGATATCATGAAGAAATTCGCAGCCGCCATTCTGGCGGGCGTTGCCATGTCGCTGACGCTGGCCTCGGTCGCCGAGGCGAAGGACAAGGTGATCGGCGTTTCGTGGTCGAATTTCCAGGAAGAGCGCTGGAAGACCGACGAAGCGGCGATGAAGGCCGCCATCGAGGCCGCCGGCGACAAATATATCTCGGCCGACGCGCAGTCCAATCCGGGCAAGCAGCTGACCGACGTCGAAAGCCTGATCTCGCAGGGCGCCAATTCGCTGATCATCCTGGCGCAGGATGCCTCGGCGATCGGCCCGGCGGTGCAGAAGGCGCTCGACGAGGGCATCCCGGTCGTCGGCTACGACCGCCTGATCGAGAACAAGGACGTGTTCTACCTGACGTTCGACAACAAGGAAGTCGGCCGCATGCAGGCCCGCGAGGTGTTCAAGGCCAAGCCCGAGGGCAACTACGTCTTCATCAAGGGCTCGGGTTCGGATCCGAATGCCGACTTCCTGTTCTCGGGCTCCATGGAAGTGCTGAAGGAAGCCATCGACAGCGGCAAGATCAAGAATGTCGGCGAGGCCTATACCGACGGCTGGCTGCCCGCCAACGCGCAGAAGAACATGGAGCAGTTCCTGACCGCCAACGACAACAAGGTCGACGCGGTCGTGGCCGCCAATGACGGCACCGCCGGCGGCGTCGTCGCGGCGCTGACGGCGCAGGGTCTCGCCGGCACCGTTCCGGTCTCCGGCCAGGACGGCGACCACGCGGCGCTCAACCGCATCGCGCTCGGCACGCAGACCGTGTCGGTGTGGAAAGACGCGCGCGAGCTCGGCAAGAACGCCGCCGAGATCGCCTCGCAGCTCGCCGGTGGCAAGAAGATGGGCGATATCGCCGGCGCCAAGGACTTCACGACGCCTGGCGGCAACACCGTCAAGTCGCTGTTCCTGACCCCGATCGCGATCACCAAGGACAATCTCAACGTCGTCATCGACGCCGGCTGGATCAAGAAGGACGAAGTCTGCGCGGGCGTGCCCGCCGGCAGCGTCAAGGTCTGCAACTAAGCTTTGCCGACGATCGTTCAAAGCCCTTGCGCCGCGGCCTGAAGGCCGCGGCGTTTTCTCAAAAAGATTTGCGGTTCCGCCTCAGGCGGGTAGCTTCTAGGCTGAGTTCCGGCATCCGCGCCAGACGGCAGGCCGGCGGGAGGATATCATGACCGACACGACGTCTACGCAACCGGCGGACACCGCGCGCGCGTCGGAACTCGGCGCTGTCGCCCGGTTCCTGAAGGCGACCGAGCTCGACACCCGCATGCTCGGCATGATCGGCGCGCTGCTGCTGATCTGGATCGGGCTGCATGTGATTTCCAGCCTGCGGCTTGGCGTCAATCCGCTCGACTTCGACAGCCGCACCTTCCTCACGCCGCGCAACCTCTGGAACCTGTCGGTTCAGACGTCGGCCGTGGCCATCATGGCCTCCGGCATGGTGCTGGTCATCGTCATGCGCAACATCGACCTGTCGGTCGGATCGGCCGAGGGGGTGATCGGCATGGTCATGGGCTTTGCCCAGGTGCATTTCCTGGTTCGCTTCGTCGGGCTTGAACTGGGCAATCCCTGGATCTGGGTTCTGGCATTGCTGATCGGCCTGGCGCTCGGCCTCATCATCGGCGCCTTCCAGGGCTTCATCATCGCCTATCTCGAAGTGCCGGCCTTCATCGTCACGCTGGGCGGATTGCTGGTGTGGCGGGGCGCTGCGTGGTGGGTCACCAGCGGACAGACGGTGGCGCCGCTCGACGCCACGTTCCAGCTGATGGGCGGCGGCCCGGCGGGCTCGATAGGCGCCAAATGGAGCTGGATGGTCGGCATCGTCGCCTGCCTGGCGGTTATCTTCATGCATTTCAACGGCCGTGTGCAGCGCAAGCGCTTCCGCTTCCCGCTGCGTCCGGTCTGGGCCGAGACGCTGCTCGCCACGGTCACCTGCGCGGTCATCCTGGGCGCGGTGTGGCTCGCCAATTCCTATCCGTGGCCGGTCGGTATCGTGAACCGCTACGCCGCCGCCAACAACATCACCGTGCCCGAAGGCGGGCTGTTCATCGCGCATGGCATCGCCATACCTGTGCTGATGGCTGTCGCCGTCGGCCTGATCATGACCTTCGTCACCAAGCGCACGCGCTTCGGCCGCTATGTCTTTGCCATCGGCGGCAATCCGGAAGCGGCCAATCTTGCCGGCATCAACACGCGCTGGATCACCATGAAGGTGTTCATGATCATGGGCGTGCTGGCGACGATCGCGGCGGCGATCTCGTCGGCCAGGCAGAACTCCTCGACAAACGTGCTGGGGACGCTGGACGAACTTCTGGTCATCGCCGCGGCCGTCATCGGCGGCACCTCGCTCGCCGGCGGTTCCGGCACCGTGCTCGGCGCCATGCTCGGCGCGCTGCTGATGCAGTCGCTGCAGTCCGGCATGGTGCTGCTCGGCGTCGATTCGCCGCTGCAGAGCATCGTCGTCGGCGCCGTGCTGGTCGTCGCGGTGTGGCTCGACACCATCTATCGCAAGCGGGTCTGAGGAGAACGATCGTGGCAGAAAAATCCGCTCCCGCCGGCGTCCCGCTGGTCGATATGCGCAGCATCTCGATCGCCTTCGGCGGCATCCGCGCCGTCGATGACGCCTCCGTCGATCTTTTCCCTGGCGAAGTGATGGCGCTGCTCGGCCACAACGGCGCCGGCAAGTCGACGCTGATCAAGATCCTGTCGGGGGCCTACAAGCGCGACGGCGGGCAGATCTTCATCAATGGCGAGGAGGCTTCGATCTCCAACCCGCGCGACGCCAAGAAATACGGCGTCGAGACGATCTACCAGACGCTGGCGCTGGCCGACAATGTCGATGCCGCCGCCAATCTCTTCCTCGGCCGCGAGCTGATGACCGGCTGGGGCACGCTGGACGACGTCGCCATGGAAGCCGAGGCGCGCAAGGTGATGGGCCGGCTCAATCCACGTTTCCAGCGCTTCAAGGAGCCGGTGATCAAGCTGTCGGGCGGACAGCGGCAGTCGGTGGCGATCGCCCGCGCGATCCTGTTCAATGCCCGCATCCTGATCATGGACGAGCCGACGGCGGCGCTCGGCCCGCAGGAGACGGCGCAGGTCGGCGAACTGGTCAAGCAGCTCAAGGCCGATGGCATCGGCATCTTCCTGATCAGCCACGACATCCACGACGTTTTCGAGCTCGCCGACCGGGTCTGCGTGATGAAGAACGGCCAGGTGGTCGGCACCGCGCGCACGACCGACGTCACCCAGGACGAGGTGCTCGGCATGATCATCCTGGGCAAATGCCCGCCCGGCGCCATTCCGGGTCCAGGCGCGCTGAAGATCGCGGCCTGAGCCAGAAAGATAGCCGGCTAATTGACGACTGCGTGATGTACCAGCCCCGGTGATGATTTGGCCGCGCCATTGTGTTGACGCGGAGACTTGCCCATAAAGGTCGCGACCGTCCACGGGCCGCATCTTAGATTTGAAGAAGCTCTTTCCGATCGTTGCCTTTGTCGCCGTTGCGCTGATCAGCCTGACGATGGCAGGGTTCGCCTATTTCGCGACGCAGGAGGCGGCTCGGATCAAGTTCGAGGGCACCGCCGACGATGCGCTCGGCCGTATCGAGAGCCGAATCGACCTGCATCTGTCGCTGCTGCGTTCGACGCAGGCGCTGTTCGACGCCCGCAACGGCGACATCACCCGTGGCGAATTCAAGGCCTTCTTCACCGCGCTCGACATCGACGACAATTTCGCGGGGCTGCGCGGCATCGGCTTCCTGAGGCTCGCCAAGACCGGCGACGAGGCGGCGGTCGAACGCGATATCCTGCACGACCTCGGGTCGGCGCACCCGATCTATCCCGCGACGACCGAGCAATGGCGCACGCCGATCGTGCTGTTCGAGCCGCTCGATACGTCCAACCAATCGATCATCGGCTTCGACATGTTCACCGAGCCGGTACGGCGCGCAGCGATCGAAAAGGCGATGGCCGACGACCGGCAGCATGCGAGCGGCATGGTCCAGCTCGGCCAGGGCGCCGGCGTGGCGCAGACCTTCACCGGGTTCCTGGTTTTCGTGCGGCTGAACGTCGAAACGGCGCCCGAGGTGATCAACGCAAGCCGCTCCACCACGGCCGGCTTTCTTTATGCCGCCTTCCGCGCTCAGGACCTGTTCCAGGTCGCGCTCAGCCATTCGCCGCTGCTGCCGGTCAACCTCGAGGTCTATGACGGCAAGCCCGAGGCCGGCAATCTGCTTTTCCGCTCGGAGGCTCCGCCGGAGGAACGTATCGGCGCGAAGCTTCTGGCACGCCGCGATATTGTCGTGGCGGGCCGCCCATGGACCTTGCTGCTCAGGCCGACAAGCGCCTTCGAGCCGCCGTCCTCGCGCGCCATTCCGGTGATGCTCGGGCTGTTCGGCCTGCTGCTCGCCGGCGCCATCGCCTTGGTGGCGCGCTACCAGGAGCGTGCCTATGACGCGAAATCGGCGCTGCACGAGGCGACCGAAAAGAGCCTGCTGGAAAAGGACCTGATCCTGCAGGAGATGAAGCACCGGATCAAGAATTCGATCACACGCGTGCTGGCGATCGCGCGGCAGACGGCCTCGCAAGCCGCCGACGTCAAGGAGTTTTCGGCTTCATTCTCGGCACGCCTCCAGGCCATGGCCGCATCGCAGGACATGCTGACGCGCTCGCGCTGGCAGAAGGCCGATCTCGGCGACCTGCTGCGCATCGAGCTCGGGCAGGTGTTCGGCAAGGACCTTCCCGAAGGCGTGTTGTCAGGGCCGGAAGTGCTGCTCGACGAGACGACGACGCAGGCGCTCGGGTTGACCTTTCACGAGCTCGCCACCAACGCGCTCAAATATGGCGAGGCCGGCAATTCGGTGGGCGCCCTCAAGGTCGACTGGAGCGTCGAAGGCCGCGACCGCGAGCGGACGCTGGTGCTGAACTGGCGCGAAGCGGGTCAGAAGGAACTGGAAGCGCCGGTCAAGACCGGCTTCGGCACCAAATTGATAGATATCAATGTCACGCGCGAATTGCGCGGCACGATCGCGCGCGACTACCACGCCGACGGATTGAAGGTGGAAATCAGAATCCCGCTGGCCGTGTGAGCGGCGCAAGACTCGCTGGTGGCGGGGAACAGCGATCTGACTCAAAGAACCGGAGGCCGGCTGCCGGCCTCCGGTTTCGGTACTGAACTAGTTGCAGCGGGCCCGGTAGGTCGTGCCGTCACGGTGGCGATACACGCAATAGCCGTTGCGCAGGTTGCGAACCAGGAGGCCCGACCCGGCACCGACGGCCGCGCCGATCAGCGCACCCTTGCCGCCGCCGACCAGGCCGCCCACACCGGCGCCGATCAGGCCGCCGCCGACGACGTCCTGCTCGGTCGTTGTGCAACCGCTGACAGCGACCACGGCAACCATGGCAATGATCATCTTCCGCATAGAATTGCTCCTCAATTTGTCCTCACTTTTGGCAATGCCAGCAATCATTTAGCATGAAAAAACCTGCTTTGCCTGCTCGATTTTACTGTTGCCTAACATAGTCTTTTTCGGGGTGCTCGCGGTTTGACGCGAGAAGTGTGCGGGAAACCTCAAGGGATGCGGCCAGCGTGCCGTCGGACTTCACGTTCCAGACGATCTGGTCGTAATCGTCCTCCAGCGCCGGATCGACGGCGAGGCACTTGCCGATGATGCGGGGCGCCTGGCCCTGCAGGTCGCCGAGGGCGAACGGCCTTTCGGCAACACATGCCTGTGCGATTTCAAAGACGCTGACCGGCACCTCGAGTTCCCGGCAGTCGGTCATCGTGCTCGAACAGCCGACGACGAAGAGCAATGCGACGATGTGTTCCATGCCTCCAAACCTCTCGCCGCAAACAACGATTCTCGGCGAACAAAAGTTCCGGGGCCGGAGCCTGAGGCGCTCGGCGCGAAATGGCGGCGCTAAAGTCTTGGCGTCAAAGCCGCATGCGGGGTCAGAACAATTGCCAGGCCGCGGTCAAGGCCACTGCCGCCAGAAGCGCGATCGCGCCCAGCCGGGGCGAAAGATGGGATGACCGCGGCGCCGGCGCCGGCTCGGCATCCTGGAACCCGCTCATCGAGACGCGGGCGGCCTGCTCCAGCCTGTTCATGTCGGCAACCATCGTTCAGTCTCCCAGGTCGCGCGCCGGGCGCGGATGGGTTTCCGGCGCATTGTCAGCCGGGAGCACAGGATCGGACTTTATGGTGAACAGCCGGTTAAAACCTTTGCCGGCAAGGCTCCGTTCCGACCCGAATCCGGTGAACGAAGCCGCCGAGCCTGGCTATGGCGAAGCCGCCAAGCCTGGCTGTTTCACATTGTCCTGGAATTGCTCTCGCGCCATCGGCGGCGCTATCAATCCGTCTCGAAATTCCCATGCGGGACGGTGAGGCGGTATTCCATGCGGTCCTTGCCGATCTCCAGCGTCGCGGAGCCGTTCAGCGACATCGGCACGACACGTTCCAGCGCCACGCTGCCGAAGCGCTTCTCGTTGCGCGGCGCGTCGCCAACCTCCTCCGTCCAGGTCAATAAAAGGTTGGGCGCGCTTGCGTCTTCGGCCTCGAGCCTGGCGCGCACCTCGACATGGCCGTCGGGCCGGGACAGCGCGCCATAGCTCACGGAATTCACGGCCAGCTCATGCATCGCCAGGCCGATATGCAGGGCGGCGTTGGGGTTGAGATAGGGATTCTCACCCACGAACCGCAGGCTGTTGGCCAGATCGCTGCTGTAGCGGCCGACCTGGCCGGATACGAGCTCCTGCAATGCCGCTCCTCGCCAGTTGGAGGATGTGACCAGGTCCTGCGAGGACGCAAGCGATTGCAGCCGGCCACGAAACCGCGCCAGGAACTCGCCGAGCGTCTCCGTATAGCGCCCGGTCTGGGTGGCGATGCTCTGGATGATGGCCAGGAGATTTTTCGATCGATGGCTGACTTCGCGCAGCAATGTCTTCAGCGTCTGCTCGCGGCGTTTCTGCTCCGTCGTCTCCACCATGGTGGTGACGACGCCGAGGACGTCGCCGGCGTCGCCGCGGTCGGCATCGATCCAAAGCTGGAACCAGCGGACACCCTGGCTTCCCGGAATGCTGAGTTCGAGCTGATCGGCGCTGCCGGATTCGACCACCTTGAGCTTGGCGGCTTGTATGCGTTCGGCCTGCGCCCGCGAAAGCAAATCCTTGCCGTCGGCGGTTTCGGACGCCCACGGCGCTCTCATGTTGCGCGCCCAGACCGTCTTCATCTGCCGATCCTGGTAAAGGACCGAAATCCCAGCATTGTGCAGAGCATGAAGCAGGGCCCGCCCCAGCTGCATTCCATTTTCCGCGGGATGCATCGCGATCACTTCGCCGTCCTGCTTTTCAGCCCTGTCTTTCGTGGGACCCTCGGAAGGCATTGGAAATATTCCCGCACTTCGTCTTTGAACGGCTCAATCCGCAACTGGTTCCGCGCGAGCCAACGTCCTGAAATCGCGGGGCTCTCCAAAAACGACCCGCCAAAAACGGTCCGCCGGACGGTGCTCTTTCGAGGCGCCGCCCGGCGGTGGCTGGAAACCGTTTGAGGGGTGCGGCTTCCAGTGTTGCGGTCAGGCTCTCCTGAAGAGACCCGCGATGAGCGAAATCACCAGGAAGGCGAGGAAGATGAAGAACAGTATCTGCGCGATGCCTGCCGATGTGCCGGCGATGCCGCCGAACCCAAGCGCGCCGGCGATGATCGCAACTACGAGAAATACGAGCGCCCAGTACAGCATGATGCGTCTCCTTCTTGCGTCGGGAAAAGAACGTGGCTCGGTGTCGTTTGTTCCACCATTTGCCGAAAAAGACGATCCCCTTGAAGGGGCTTTTCAGACCGCAAGCAGCCAAGCGTCACGCGCGGCGCAAAGGCCTCGCATGACGCTCGACGGGCTAAACTTCGACAGGGATCAGGCGGCGGCTTTGGCCTGACGGTCGAAGAACAGGGCCTGGCTGATCAGGGCCTTGACCATGTCGGGATTGAAAGGCTTGGTGACCAGGAAGGCCGGCTCGGGGCGTTCGCCGGTCAGCAGGCGTTCCGGAAAGGCGGTGATGAAGATCACCGGCACCGGCGTCGAGGACAAAATCTCGTTCACGGCCTCGATGCCCGAGCTGCCGTCGGCGAGCTGGATGTCGGCCAGGACCATTTTCGGCCGCGTCTTGCCGAACAAGGCCACCGCCTCGGCATGCGTGCGCGCCGTGCCGACCACGCGGTGGCCGAGACTTTCGACCATCTCCTCGATGTCCATGGCGATCAGCGGCTCGTCCTCGATGATCAGCACGTCGGTGGCGACCTGGCGGGAAATCTCGTTGCTCGCCTGGGCAAGCAGCTCCGAAAACTCATCCTCGTCGACGTCGAGGATTTCCGCCGCCTCGTCCTCGCTGAAGCCTTCGACGGCAACCAGAAGGAAAGCCTGCCTCGGCAGGGGGGCGAGCGCGTTCAGATTGGCTGCTGCCCGCTGCTCCCAAGCGGTCTGCGCCTGTTCCTGCGGCACGCGGATGGCCACGGACGTGAACAATCTGGCGAAAACCTTGTAGAGCGCGATGCGGTCGCTCGAGGCTTCGGGGAAAATACTGGTGTCGGCGATGATGGCTTCCAGCATCGCGGCGACCAGCGCGTCACCGCTCTCCTGCGATCCCGATACCGCCCGCGAGAAGCGGCGCAGGAACGGAAGATGCGGAGCGATGGTAGCGGACAAACTCATTATTGACGTCTCCCTCAGATGACGTTGCACGTTTGAGGCCCACGCTGATTGCACGCCCCGGAAAATCAACGCCGGCTTTCGGAAAAAGTTCCGCCGGCTGTGGAACTAAATTAGCAGGCGGGCGTTTCGGGTCTCGGGATGGGCAACCAGACGACGGTTCCGCTTGCGTTGTGGTGTGAAGTCGAAGAGCGGTTCAGGCGCTGGAAACTAGGGCGATTATGAAAGAAATGACGAAAAAACAGATGGCTGATGCCGCAGGCCGGCATCGGAACGGGGATGGCAATCCGCTTGGGGCAAACTCCGAGATAGCGCGCAAGCTAAAGCAATACTATGACGAGCTGGTCTCGGACCATGTGCCGGACCGTTTCGCTCAGTTGCTCAGCCAGCTGGAACAAACCGAACCTGCCCAGAAAAAGGACTGAGGCATGGCGGCGGTATCCCAGAACTTCAAGACCGAGCTGCTCGGCGCGATCCCGAGCCTGCGGGCTTTTGCCGTGTCGCTGACGCAGAATGCCGACCGGGCCGACGACCTTGTCCAGGAAACGCTGGTCAAGGCGTGGGACAAGCATGAAAGCTTCCAGCCGGGCACCAATCTGAAGGCCTGGCTGTTCACCATCCTGCGCAACGAATTCTATTCGCAGATGCGCAAGCGCGGCCGTGAAGTGCAGGACAGCGACGGCATCATGACGGCAAGGCTTGCCGTTCATCCGGCCCAGCACGGCCAGCTCGACCTCAAGGATTTCCGCGGCGCGCTCGAGCAACTGCCCGAGGACCAGCGCGAAGCCATCATCCTGATCGGCGCTTCGGGCTTCTCGTATGAAGAAGCCGCCGAGATCTGCGGCTGCGCGGTCGGCACGATCAAGAGCCGGGTCAGCCGGGCGCGCGCCAGGCTGCAGGAGATCCTCAAGATTTCCGGAGAGGACGAGTTCGGGCCCGACGCGATCTCGGCGCAGGTCACAGGGTCGAACGCGGCGTAAGCCGATCGGTTATGATTCCGATTGCAAGGATGGTGTCAGGCCGGGGCGACCCGGCCGCAGGCCATGGCCACGGCTTCGATCAGATCGTCGCCTGAGTAGGGCTTGGCGACCAGCCGGATATCCGGGAACGAGTCCTTGACCTCGTCCGAATCCGAATAGCCGGAGGCAAATACGAAGGGCACGCCCTCGCTGCGCAGCCGCGAGGCGAAATCCAGGGTCGAGACGCCGCCGAGCATGAGATCGACGACCGCCGCGTCGAAGCGCGAAGGCAGCGCTTCTCCCTCGACCTCGGCGATCTTCCGGACGATCGTCACATCCGCGGCGCCGTGGTCGCGGCAAAGCTGCTCGACATCCATCGCGATCAGGAATTCGTCTTCCAGGACGAGAATACGCAGTCCGTCAAGCAGTGCTGGCACTTATCAGTGTCTCCTCGGCTGGCCGCACTCATGCGCGGAATTGGACCCCATGTCATTTAAAAAAGACATGGGATACAGGCCTCGCGGAACCCCTGCCGGTCTCAAGCGTTTCCTTGCGCCCATAAGGGCAGGAATTTCGAAGAGGGGTCGAAATGTCCGGCCAAAACGCACGTCCGGCTGCCAGCCGCCAATATCCTTGCGAAAAGTGCCCGTTGCGGCCCTTGCCGGGATTCCGCGAGTTCGACAAGCAGGAATTGTCATTCATCAGCACCTTCAAGCGCGGTGAACTTGCGGTCGACAAGGGAGCGACAGTCCTGGTCGAAGGCAGCCACAGCGCGCATCTCTACACCGTGCTGTCCGGCTGGGCGTTCCGCTACAAGCTTCTGCCCGACGGACGTCGGCAGATCCTCAATTTTTCCATGCCCGGCGACCTCATCGGCCTGCAAGGCAGCCTGATGGGCGAGATGCAGCATTCCATCGAGGCCTTGTCGCCGATGCTGCTGTGCGTTTTCGAACGCGACCAGTTGCAGGAACTCTATCGCAACCATCCCGGCCTTGCCTATGACATTACCTGGATCGCGTCGCGCGAGGAACGCATGCTGGACGAGAACCTGCTCAGCATCGGCCGCCGCACCGCGCTCGAACGAGCGGCCTACCTCATCGCCTTCATCGCCAGTCGGGCGCGCAGCGCCGGACTCAACGGCAAGACACCGGTGCAGATTCCGATCACGCAACAGCACATCGCCGACACGCTCGGCCTCTCGCTGGTCCATACCAACAAGACGATCCGCAAGCTGATGGACCGCAAGCTCGTTATGTGGCGAGATGGCGGCTGTGAAGTGATCGACTATGACGGGTTGAAGAAGCTTGCCCGCTGGGAAGGGCTCGGCGAGGACCGCAGGCCGCTGATCTAGGATGTTTAGGCTCGCGACGACCGGAACTATGGCGCTGAACGGGCGTTGAAATCAACGCAAACGCAAGGAGTTAGAGAATGGCAACCGCCGCAGGCAAATCCGCAACGGATCAAGCGACCACCGCCGACCTCGAGGCTGATATCGAGCAGCTGAAGGCGGATATCCAGAAACTGACGGAGCAGCTCGCCAAGACCGGCCAACACGGCTATGGCGCGGCCCGTCGCGCCGCCGCGGGCGGCGTCGAGCAATTGCGCGCCCAGGGCGAAGCCGCGTTCGAGAGCATGCGGGGAAGTGCCGAGGATATCGAAGCACAGCTGATCGCCAAAGTGCGCGAGAAGCCGGTGACGTCGCTGGCGATCGCGGCAGGCGTCGGCTTTCTCTTCGCCCTGCTTTCCCGCCGCTAGCCCCAGATGGGGACGCTTGTCTCGCTGATCTCGGCCCTCGCCTCGGGCGAGGCCATGGCCGCTGTGCACAGGGCGCGGACGACGGCAATCCTTTACGGACTTGCCGCCGTTTTTGCCCTGTGCGGCGTCGGCTTCCTCATCGGCGCCGCCTATATCTGGCTGGCGGCGCGCTACGGACCGCTGGCGACCAGCCTCGGCTTCGGCATCGGCTTCCTGGTGCTTGCCGGGCTCGTCCTGGTCATCCACAAGCTGACGACGAGCATGCGCAGCAGGCGGCGCGCAAAACGGCGGCAGGCCGACATGACGGCGCTGGGCGTTACCGCGGCACTCGCCCTGCTTCCGGCGCTTGCGAAGAGCAAGGGCGGGCTGGGAGCCGTCATCGCGCCCGCCCTGGCGGTCGTTGCCTACGCCATCTATCGCGAGAACGCCAAGCCCACGCCACCGACGCATGACCCGAAGGACATGCCGTAGACCGTTCGGCTGCTCACGCCACGACACCGCTTACTTCAAGAACGGCTCGAGCGGCATCGATATCCCGGCAAAGACGCCGCCGGGGCGAAATTCGTGGTTGACGTCGCTGTCGATGACCTTGGCAAGGCTGCGGCGGATCAGGATCGAGCCAAAGCCCTGGCGATCGGGAGCTCGACCTCGGGCCCGCCGCTTTCACGCCAGGTCAGCACCAGGCGCCGCGCGCCCTTGCGACCCTGCGCCTTCCAGTCGAGGTTTACCTTGCCCGACGGCACCGAGAGCGAACCGTATTTCAGCGCGTTGCTGGCGAGTTCGTGCAGGATCAAGCCCAGCCCCACCGCCTGGTCCGGCGAGAGCAGAAGCTCGGGACCTGAGATCGCGATGCGCGGCTGGTCGCCGGTATCGAAAGCCCCGACCTCGATGCGCGCCAACTCGCCGATGCCGATGCCGCGCCACTCGCGGTCGGACAGCAGGCTATGAGCAGTGCCGAGCGCCTGCAGCCGGGCGCCGAAGGCTTCCAGGAATTCACTCGGCTGGCGGGCGTGACGAACCGTCTGCGTCGCCAGCGCCTGCACGGTCGCCAACGTGTTCTTGACGCGATGGTTGAGCTCGCGCAGCAGGAGGCGCTGCCGCTCGTCGCCCAGCTTGCGCTCGGTGATGTCGTAGTTGACGCCGAAGATCAGCGTCGGCTTGCCCTCGCCGTCGCGTTCGACCACGCGTCCGCGCGTGGCGATCCGGCGGGGTGGATGGAGACCCTTGACCCGGTATTCGCCAAAATAGTCGTCGCTGCCGCTCAGCGCGTCGCGGAAACGCGTCTCGGTCTGGTAGACGTCGCGCGGGTCGATGGCGCGCAGGATGTCGCGCGCCTTTCAGCCGGTTCGACGGCGGCAGGTTGAAGAGCTCGGCCAGAAGAATGTCGCAGTCGATCATATCGGTGCGTATGTCCCACGCCCAGCTTGCCAGCGAGGCAGCGTCGAGCGCGATGGCGCGACGTTTTTCCTCGCGCGCCAGTTCCGCCTTGGCAATGGCGCCGTTGCGGGTGGCGTCCTTCAGCGCGAACAGGCTCGCAGCCAGGGCGGCAAGCGTCTTCAATGTCCTCGGGGCGTTTTCGGTCGGAAACGGTCTCGGCTCGTGATCGAGCACGCAGAGCGTACCGATCCGGGCGCCGGCCACCGCCATTGGCACCCCGGCATAGAAGCGGATGTGCTGCTTGCCCGTGACCAGGGGATTGGCGGCGAAACGCGGATCGAGCGTGGCGTCGGTCACCACCATGGGATCGTCGCCGGCAGCGATGGCATGGGCGCAGAAAGAGACGCTGGTTGGCGTCTCCGTCTCGTTGAGACCGATGCGCGACTTGAACCACTGGCGATCGCTGTCGACCAGGCTCACCAGCGCGACAGGCGCTTCGGCGATTGCCGCCGCAAGACCGGTGATACGGTCGAAGTCCGGATCGGTCGCCGTGTCCATGGCGTCCAAGCCCTGAAGCACGGCGAGCCGTTCCGCATCCATGACGACGCGGCTGACGTCCGTCGGCAAACTTTCAGCCTTGTTGGTCACCTTTCCCTCAAAGCCTCACGCAATCGGCCGCGGCCGGCACGTCTCCCGATGCGGAACTTTCCCGAACAGCCTCCGTTACCCGAACGTATCGTTCCCGAAGCGCCCGCCGCCGCGCAGTATGGAGGCCAAGAGTGACCAAGATCGTACCCGAAGACAAAGCACGCCAGGGGCATTGGGGCTGGCACGCGCTCAGAATCCTCATCGCCGGGCTGTTGCTGGCCTTCATCGCGTGGGGGGCGGTCGAGATTTATGGCGAGCTGATCAAATCGCCGACGACGCAGCAGACCGTGCCGAAAGCGCCGCCCGCGGCCCAGAAATCCGTCCAGGGCGGCTGATCCCCCATCACGCGGCCTTTGCCTGTGCATGGCTTGCCGGAACGAGCACTTTCAGCGCGCCCGGGTGAATCTCGATCGTTGTTTCGCGCTCGAGCCTGATCAGTTCGCCATCCAGCACCGCGCTGAACTTGCGGGTGGGCGAGTGGATCTTCAGCACAGCCCTGCCTGCCTGATGCACTTCGACATGCGCGCTCTGGCGCAGCCTGCCGCGCAGCATATCGAGCAAAAGCTTTGCCAGATGATGGCGCCGGCGCGCGACGCTGACATAGATGCCAAGCACGCCGCCGGCCGGGTTGTCGGCATAGGGAAGATGGCCTTCGCCAAACAGATTGTTGGAGATGCCGATGCCGGTGGTGCGGGTGACGATCTCCGCCTTGCCGACGCTCAGGCTCACTTTCAGGGCGGGCGGGTTCTTGATCGCCACCCATGCCGCGCGCACGGATGCCTGCATCTTCCCAAGGCGCGAACCGAAATCCATCTTCTCGCGCAGCTGAACCATCTTGGCATGCATGCCGACCGAGAACTGATGCACGAAAGGCTGGCCGTTGGCGCTCGCCATATCGACCGCGATCACCTCGCCCTCGGCGAAGGATTGCAGTGCCGCCTCGAGTGTCTGCGGAATGCCCAAGCCCCGTGCGAAGAGGTTCATCGTGCCGGCGGGCAAGATGGCCAAGGCCTTCTTCTTGTTCATGAGGAGGGACGCCGCCGTGGAAATCGTGCCGTCGCCGCCTCCGGCAAGAACAATGTCGATGTTGCGCCTGGCGATAACCTTTTCCAGCGCCGAAGCAACATCGCGGCCGGCAACGATTTCGACCTCGACCGAATGTCCCGCCGCTTCGAGTGTCTGACGCAGCTGTTTTGAAAATGCTTCCATGTCGATGGTGCGCAAGGTGCCGCCGTCCTGGTTCAGCACTGCAGCAAACCGCATACCCCGCTCCGTGTCTTCAAGTCGCTTCGAGCCGACAGACCCCTCAGCCACTGGCTGAAACGGGGATGCGCCGGCAAAGGTTCCACCGCAGGTTTTAGGAATCGGCTGCCGGAAGCGCGCGCTGTTGGAACAAGACCCCGGTCACGACGTTGTGAACCTGTCGACAATGCCGCTCCCGACCCGCCGTTCAGAGGCTGGCCGAGCGAGCGCCATGCACAGATCAGGCACGAGGAGAGACCATGATGATCCGCACTCTTTTTGCGACGACCGCGATCGCGACGCTGCTCGCGACCGGCGCTTTTGCACAGACGACGCCCGCTCCGGCGCAACAGGCCCCGGCAGCCGAAAATCCGGCTCCGGTCGTGCGCTCGGACGGCGCGCTCATGACCAATATCATCGGCGAGTCGGTCTATAACGGCACCGGCGACGACGCCCAGAACATAGGCAAGGTCGACGACATCGTCTTTGATTCCGCCGGCAAGGCCAAGTCGGCCATAATCGGGGTCGGCGGTTTTCTCGGCGTCGGCTCGAAGGATGTCGCCTTCGACTACGGCAAGCTGGAATGGGCCGAGAAGAATGGCGACCGCTGGCTGGTGGCCAAGACCAGCAAGGACGAGCTGAACGCCCAGCCGGCGTTCGACCGCAAGCCTTATGATCCGGCGCCGGCGCAGCCGGCCGACGCGACGCAGCCCGCCAACAACACGACCACGGCGCAGGCCCCGGCGGCCGCACCCGCCGAACCGGTGAAGAAGGCGGACGGCAATCTCGCCACCAACATCATGGGCGCCTCGGTCTATAACGGCACTGCGGACGATGCCCAGAAGATCGGCGACGTGAAGGACATCGTGCTTGCCAAGGACGGCAAGGCCGAGTCGCTGGTGATCGGCGTCGGCGGCTTCCTCGGCATCGGCACGAAGAATGTCACCTATGACTTCGCCAAGGCAAAATGGGCGGAGAAGGACGGCAACCGCTGGCTGGTGGCCGAGACCACCAAGGAGGAGCTGCAGGCCCAGCCCGACTTCAACCGCAAGGCCTATGATCCGGCGCCCGGCACGACAACGGCCGCGAACAACGCTCCTGCGGCGACCACGCCCGCGGTGGTGTCTTCGGATACGACCTCCGACAAGGGCGCCAAGCCGGCAGAGCCTGCCAAGCCGACGGCCGAGGCCAAGCCTGCAACGCCGCCGGCTTCGAGCACGGCCGAGAACAAGCCTGCCGACAACGACGCCGCCGCCGCCGACCAGACCAAGACGGCGTCCATCGACAAGTCGACGCTGACCGAGATGCCGATGGGCGACATCCGTGGCGACGATCTCAAGGGCGCCACCGTCTATGGCGCCAACGATGCCGAGATCGGCTCGATCGGCGATGTCGTGCTGACGCCGGACAACAAGCCGGACGCGGTGGTCATCGACGTCGGCGGCTTCCTCGGCATCGGTGCCAAGGAAGTGGCGGTCGGCATGGACAAACTCAAATTCATGACCGACAAGAACGGCAAGAAATATCTCTACACCAACTTCACCAAGGAACAGCTGCAGGCGCAGACGGCCTATGACAAGAGCAGCTATGCCGCGAACCGCGACCAGCAGCGGATGATGCTGAAGTAAGGGAGTAGGGGAGTAAGGGAGTAGGAAAAAGGAGGCTGGCCGGGTAACGGCCATTGCATTGATCCTACCCCCCTACTTCCCTACTCACATACCCGACCACGCCTTCGTCCGTCAGTTCCGCCAAGGCCAGCGCCTGGTCGAGATGCGCGGCGCGCCAAGCGAGCATTTTCTCCGCGAACTCCAGCCGCACCGGCAGGTAGGCCGGATCGCTGGCCACGTTGTTCAGCTCGTCGGGATCTTTCGACAGGTCGAACAGCAGCGGCGGCAGGCCGCCGCCGAAATGGACGTATTTGAAGTCGGCCGTCCGGATGACGGCGAGGTTGCAGGCGCGGGATTCGATGCCGAAATGGCGTTCGGCTTCGCCTTTGGCGACCGTGCGGAAATCAAACTCCCAATGCGCGGCGTCGCACCAGCTCGCCGGCTGCCTGCCGTCGATCCAGGGCTCGAGCGAACAGCCGTCGAGATGGCGCTGTGGCGCGGCGCCGATCAGGTCGAGAAGGGTCGGGAAGATATCGACGGCCTCGGTGAAATGGCCCACGGACGAGCCGGCCGCGGCGCTGCGGCGCGGATCGCGGATGATCAGCGGGATATGGTAGCTGGCGTCGAAGAAGCCGCCTTTGCCGAGCATGAAATGGTCGCCCATCATCTCGGCATGGTCGGAGGTGAGCACGATTACGGTGTCGTCCCAGGCGCCCGCCGATCTGATCGCCTGCCAGATACGGCCGAGCTGCGCGTCGACCTCGGAGATCATGCCGTAATAGATCGCGCGGATGCGGCGGAAGTTTTCCTCGCTCCAGTCCGGCACGTTGCCTTCTATGCCGGGAACGAATTTTGTCCGCTTCTGCCGGTCGAGATCGTAAGCGAGATAGGGGTGGCCTTCCGCCTCGGCCTGCCAGCTTGCAGCGCGCCGGAAAGCCGGACCGTCGGCAGGATCGTACATGGCGTTGTAGGGTTCGGGCACGATGAAGGGCGGGTGCGGGCTGATGAAGGAGATATGCGCGAACCACGGCGCGCTCTTCTCCTGCTCGCCGAGCCAGCGGATGAATTCGCCGGCCAGGAAAGCGGTCGGCGTCTGGTCTTTCGAATAGACTGGCGGCGCGTTGGTCGCGTCGCGTCCCGCTTGTCCTTTGGCCGGGCGATGGATGCCGGGGCTGCCGGCGCCGGTATCGATGCCCTGCGCGCGCAGCCATGACAGCCATTGCTTCTGGTGCTCGGGCAGGGCCTGCCGCACGGCGAAGCCCGGCAGCACTCCTTCATAGCTGCGCAGGCGCGGATCCCCGGCCGCAAGCGGGCGCGGGTCGAGCGAGACATCGGTGTAGCCGAACAAAGTGGGATCGTAGCCCGCCGCGCGCGCCGAAAGCGCGATGTTGCCATGGCGCGCATCGAGCGGCGTGCCGTTGCGGCAGACACGATTGTTCATCTGGTAGAGCCCGGTGTAGAGGCAGGCGCGGGCCGGCGAGCAGGGTGCTGCCCCGCCATAGTGGCGGCGGAAGAGCACGCCTTCCGAGGCGAGCGCATCCACATTCGGTGTCTTCAGCGTCGGATGGCCGGCCGCCGACAGGCAGTCGCCGCGCCACTGGTCGCAGGTGATGAGGAGAACATTCGGGCGGTTCGTCGGATGGTCCAAGATCGTCTCCTTGTGGAAGCGCCCAGATGGAACGGAAATCACCGGGGTTGCAAGTCAATGCCGGTGATGGATTGGTGAACATATTTTGAACAGTCGTTCACTTTTATGACACAGTCCATTCTGTGTTTGCCCGCTTTGCCGCCGGCCCGCCTATCCTCATATTGGCGTGGACAGCGGCGAGGGCCGCACAAAGACAAGGGAAGGAGCACGTCATGCTCAATCAGATCCAGGGGCTGCATCACGTCACCTCGATGGCGAGCGACGCACGCCGCAACAATGAGTTCTTTACCAAGAAGCTCGGCCTGCGCCGGGTGAAGAAGACCGTCAATTTCGACGCGCCGGACGTCTATCATCTCTACTATGCCGACGAGGTCGGCACGCCGGGTTCGGTGATGACCTATTTCCCGTTCCCCGACATCGGCAAGGGCCGGCATGGCGTCGGCGAAGTCGGCACCACGGTGTTCTCGGTGCCGGAAGGCACGCTCGCCTACTGGGAAAAGCGCTTCGCCGATGAGGGCGTGGGCAACGTCGCCCGCTCGGAAAGTTTCGGCGAGAAGCGGCTGACCTTCGCTGGACCTGACGGCGACAGTTTCGCGCTCGTCGAGGACAAGGCCGACAAGAGAGCGCCCTGGGTGAAGGGCGGCGTTCCCGGTGACGAGGCGATCCGTGGTTTCCACTCCGTCTCGCTCCGGCTGAAGGATGGCGGCGCCACCGAGGAGCTTTTGAAGTTCATGGGCTATGAGGAAGTCGACAAGTCCGGCAACGTCCGCCGGCTGGCCATCAAGAACGGCAATGGCGCCGATGTCGTCGACATCGAATCGCTGCCGGGCGCGGGCTTTGCCAATCTCGGCGCCGGTTCGGTGCACCATGTCGCCTTCGCGGTGGAGGACCGCGCCAAGCAGCTCGAGGTGCGCAAGGCGCTGATCGACACGGGCTATGGCGTGACGCCGGTCATCGATCGCGACTATTTCTGGGCGATCTATTTCCGCACGCCGGGCGGCGTCCTGTTCGAGGTGGCGACCAACGAGCGGGGCTTCGACCGCGACGAGGACACCGCGCATCTGGGCGAGGCGCTGAAGCTGCCGTCGCAGCACCAGCATCTGAGGCCCTATCTCGAAGAGCACCTGCAGAAGCTGGAAGGCTAAGCCATGAGCAAGGACGCTTACATCCACAAGACGCTGCCCGGTTCGCCGGGCAGCCCGCTGCTCTTCGTCTTCCACGGCACCGGCGCGGACGAGAACCAGCTGCTGACCTTCGGCCGCGAGCTGTTGCCCGGCGCGACGATCATCTCGCCGCGCGGCGACGTGTCGGAGCATGGCGCTGCGCGTTTCTTCCGCCGGACCGGCGAGGGCGTCTACGACATGGACGACCTGGCGCGCGCGACAGCGAAGATGGCGGGCTTCGTCAAGGCGTATGTCGAGGCAGTGAAGCCTTCGGCGGTATTCGGCCTCGGCTATTCCAACGGCGCCAATGTCCTGGCTTCGGTGGTGTTTGCGGAGCCTGGCCTGTTCGATGCCACGGCGCTGATGCATCCGCTGATCCCGTTCGAGCCGCAGGTGCAAGGGAGCCTTGCCGGACGCCATATATTGATCACGGCCGGCAAGCGGGATCCGATCTGCCCACCCAATTTGACGTCGCGGCTCGAGGCCTATTTGCGCGCCGACGGCGCCGATGTCACTGTGGAATGGCACGACGGCGGGCATGAGGTTCGGCCGAATGAAACCGAAGCGGTGCGGCGGCTTTTCGCGCCGGCGCCGGCTCTAAAAGATAGAGCATGATGTCGTCCGAAAACCGCTTCACACTTTTCGGCATCATGCTCTGAGGAGGCAAACAAAATGGCTGACCAACTGCCCGAGATCGAACTGGAAGACCGCGGCTCCAAGGGACGCTACGTGCTGCGCGGCCCCGGCGGCGCCGAGGCCGAGATGACCTTCACCAAGATCGGTGAGCACCAGCTCATCATCGACCACACCGAGGTGCCGGACGTGTTTCGCGGCCAAGGCGCCGGGCTTCGGCTCGTCACCCGCGCCGTCGAGGATGCTCGTGCCGCCGGCAAGAAGATCATCCCGCTCTGCCCGTTCGCGAACGCCCAGTTCCGCCGTCATCCGGAATGGGCGGACGTGCTGAAGCAGTAAGGTTTTTCCCTTCCCCCCTTGTGGGGGAAGGTGGCCGCGAAGCGGCCGGATGAGGGGTGTTCCAGGAAACGCGAACGTCTTACTCCGCTGGAGCACCCTTCATCCATCTCGGCGCTAACGCGCCGATCCACCTTCTCCCACAAGGGAGAAGGGAAAGAGCCGGCCTTGGCATTTGCACCGCCCGGTCATCTTGCCTAAGTTGACGGTTCGCTCGGACGAAACCTGTCGTCCCGCCCGTCACCGATTTGAATGGCCCCCCTGATGACCGATACCGACCTGATCCCCGTTTTCGACGGACATAACGACACGCTGCTTCGACTCTACCAGTCGAAGGAAGCCGACGTTGAAAAGCTGTTCATCGAGGGGACACCGGGCGGCCATATCGACCTGCCGCGCGCCAGGAAGGGCGGCTTTGCCGGCGGCATGTTCGCGATCTTTCCGCCGCCGGTCGAGAAGTCGAAGCGCAGCGCCGTGCCGCCGGCGCCAGGCGACAACGAGCCGCTGCCGCCGGAACTGCCGCAGGCGGAGGCGATCACCTCGACCATCGGCATGGCTTCGATCCTGTTCCGGCTGGAGCGTGCGGGCGCGCTCACCGTCTGCCGCAGCGCCGGCGATGTGCGGGACGCGATGGCTAAGGGGTCGATCGCGGCGGTCTTCCACATCGAAGGCGTCGAGGCGATTGATCCCGGGCTTGCCATGCTCGACGTGCTGCACGCCGCAGGCCTGCGCTCGCTGGGCATCGTCTGGAGCCGTCCGAACGCCTTCGGTAACGGCGTGCCGTTCCGCTTTCCCTCCTCGCCCGACACCGGGCCTGGCCTCACCGATGCCGGCAAGGCGCTGGTCAAAGCCTGCAACCAGCTCAGGATCATGATCGACCTCTCGCATCTCAACGAGAAGGGGTTTCGCGACGTGGCCGCGCTCAGCGACGCGCCGCTGGTCGCGACCCATTCCAATGTGCATGCGATCTGCGGCCATTCACGCAATTTGACCGATTGGCAGCTCGGCGCGATCCGCGAAACGGGCGGCATGGTCGGCCTCAACTTCGCCACCGGCTTCCTGCGCGAGGATGGCCGCATGAACGCCGACACCAGCATCGACATCATGGTGCGCCACATTGACTCGCTCTTGCAGGCGCTGGGTGAGGACGGCGTGGGTCTCGGCTCCGATTTCGACGGCGCCATGATCCCGGCCCCCATAGGCGACGTCGCCGGCCTGCCCAAGCTCATCGATGCGCTGGCGGCTCGCGGTTTCGGGCGCGTGCTGATCGAGAAGATCGCCTATCGGAACTGGTTGAGTGTGCTGGAACGCACGATCGGCTGAGACCTGCCGATATTCAGGTGATGCCGGCCTGCAAACAGTGGCTCTCTGCGCTTCCGGTGCTCACGTACTTTAAGTACGCTCCGCTCCGGTTCTCGAGAGCCGCTGTTTTCGACTCGGCCTGACCTTAATCTCGGCAGGGTCTTGGCGCGCTGTCAGCAGTGGCCCATGCGTTTCAGCCATTCCTTGCCGATGCCGCGATCGCGGATGATCGGCAAGGGATTTTCCGCGTCGAGCCGGGCGCAGATGCGGTAGACCTCCAGCGTCTCGGCGTTCATCTCGCCGCGCTTGAAGAAGAACATGGCCGCCGCGTAGCGGGTGCGGCCGGACCAGATCTCGCCGAGCGGCGTGTTGACCAGCTGCCACTGCTCTGCTGTTTCCGTGTCCGGGTCTTCCGCTTCGCCTGCCATCTCAGAAATCCGCCGGCGGGTTGGCGGTGCGGCGGTCGAGCTTGATGAAGGGCCGCGGCACCACCTTCGCCTTCTTCATCAGCTTCTGGTACTGCAGCTCGCGCATGGCGTAAATCTCGACCCAGAGGTCGTCGACGATCGTGTCGCCATAGGGCCGCTGCAGCGAGGCGAGCGCGATGTTGCGCTTGGCCATGGGCGACCACATGGCCGCGCTGACCAATCCGACTTCCTGACCCTTCTTGTAGTAGACGATGGCGTGTTCGGCCGGGATATTGCCTTCGATCTCCAGCCCGACCAGCACATGACGGAGTTTCTTCTTCGCGCGCGCTTCGAGGATGGCGCGGCGGCCGTTGAAATGACCCTTGTCCGGATCGATCATGAAGCCGAGGCCGATCTCGTCGGGCATGCGCAGGCGATCGGTGCGGATGGCATGCTCGGAGGTGGTGAAGTCGGCATTGGCGACGATCAGCCCGGCTTCCAGCCGAGCGCGGTTCAGCGCAGTATAGCCGATGGCGCGGATGCCGCGCAGCTCACCCGCCGCCATCAGCCGGTCCCACAGACTGAGCGCCTTGTCCGCAGGCACGAACAATTCATAGCCGAGATCGCCGGTGAAGCCGGTGCGCGAGATAGTGACGGTCGCGCCGTCATGCGCGAATTCGGCGAGGTCGAAGACCTTGAGCCGCTCGACGCCGGCAAAGCCCGCGTCGCGGAGGATGGCGAAGGAGGTCGGGCCCTGCAGCGCCAGCCCAGCGACCGCTTCGGTTTCTTCCTCGACGCTTACCTCGTACCGAAAAGCGCTGTCCAGCAGCCAGGGCAGATGCCGCTCCTGCGAGCACAGCCGGAAGCGTGTCGGCGAGAGCCGGAACAAGGTGCCGTCGTCGAGGACGAAGCCTTCGTCGTCGCACCAGGCGGTGTAGTGGACGCGGCCGGGCTTCAGTCTGGTCACGTCGCGCAGCGTGACGCGGTCGAGATAGGCTTCGGCGTCCGGACCCTCGATCCGGTACTTCGTCATCGGCGAGATGTCGAATAGCGCCGCCTGGCTGCGGATGGCGAAATATTCGAGCTCCTCGTCCCACAGCGAATGCGGCGCGCGGTAGCCGGCCCAGCTGTACCAATCCTGCTTTAGCCCCAGCGCGTCGATGCGCGGCTGGAACGGCGTGCCGAGCCGCAGCGTGCGGAAGTGGGATTGGGCCGCGCTGCGTGCTTCGAGCGCGGTGTCGATTTCGGTGTCGACGGGCTTCTTCCTGGTTGCCTGTGCCATGGTCATGCCCTCATCGCGATGATGCGGCGCGCGGCGTTGAGGCCGGGGGCGCCGGAGATGCCGCCGCCTGGATGCGAGCCGGCGCCGGCCAGGAACAGTCCTTCGAGCGGCGTGTCGTAGCCCGACCAGCCGGAGACCGGGCGCGATATCAGCATCTGGTCGGCCTGCAATTCGCCATGGTGCCAATGGCCACCGGGCATGCGGTAGCGCGCCTCGATGTCGGCGGGGGTCAGAAGCTCGGCATGCCGCACCGTCGCGCCGATGCCGGGCGCATAGGCTTCGAGTTGCGCCATGATCGCCTTCAGGAATTGCGGCTTGCCAGCGGCCCAGCCCTCTTTCAATGCATAGGGCGCGTATTGCACCACCGCCGACAGCACGCAGGCGCCGGAAGGGCCAAGCGAGGAATCGGCGAGGCTGGGCAGCGTGATCTCCATCACCGGCTCGGGCGAGAACTCGCCATATTTCGACGGGTTGAAGGCGCGCTCGACATGGTCGGGCGACGGCGCGATGACGAGGCGGCCCTTGTGGCCGGCGGCGTCGACGCCTGAAAATTGCGGCGGCCGGTCGAGGGCCAAATGAAGCTTCGCCGCATCGCCCTTCATGCGGATGTTCTTCACCTTTCGCACAAAGCCGGTATCGACCTCGCGCGGGCCGACCAGGTCGAGGATCGTGGTCGCCGGGTTGATGGCGGAAACAACGGTCCTGGCGCGTAGCGTCTCGCCTTTCTGCGTGATGACGCCGACGGCGCGCCCTTTTTCGACGATCACCTTGGCGACCGGCGACGCCTGGCGGATCGAAACGCCTGCTTTCTCGGCCGCCGAGCGGATGGCGGCGACGACGGCGCCCATGCCGCCTTTCGGCTGCATCTGCGCGCCTGCAAGGCCGCCGATCTCGCCGGCAAGCCGATAGTAGAGGCCGAGCAGCGAGGTCGGCGAGCGCGGGCCGAGATGCGAACCGAGTGTGGCGTCGAAAGCAAGCAGGCCCTTCAGCCGGTCGTCCGAAAGCTGCTCGTCGAGCAGATCGTAGACGTTCATCAAAAGCACGCGCAGGAAGTCGCGCATGTCTTCCTTGCCGAGCCCTTTCAGCGCCAGCGCGGTCTGGCCGAGCCCGGTCATTTCGGCGAGCGACATGTCGCCAAGATTCGGCGGCCGGCGCGACAGGAATGGTTTCAGGACGCCGGCATAGCGCAGCAATTGCGCGCGCAGCTCTTTCCAGGCGGATTGCTCCGAGGTGCTGGCGCCGGTCAGGACCTCGCCATAGGCGCCGTGCAGCGTGAGCGGACCGTCCGTGGATAGCGCGACCGAGGGCACGAAATCGCCGCGCTCGACCGTCAGCCCGTGCCGCTCCAGCTCCAGCGTCTTCACCACATCGGGATGCAGGCGGTTGAGCAGATGGGCGACCGCGGAGACGCGGAAGCCCGGCGCAAATTCCTCGGTGCGCGCGGCGCCGCCGACCTCGTTGCCGGCCTCGAGCAGCATCACCTTGCGGCCCGACTTCGAAAGCGTGGCGGCGGCGACGAGGCCGTTATGGCCGCCGCCGATGACGATGGCGTCCCAGTTCAAATCAGATGACGTCATGGGCTGGGCTCATATGCAGGGTTGGCTTGGCGAGGTCGCGCAGGATCTCGGCGGCGGCGTTGCGTCCGGGCGCGCCCATGACGCCGCCGCCCGGATGGGTGGAGGAGCCGCACATATAGAGTCCGCCGACCGGCGAGCGATATTGCGCGTAGCCCGGCACCGGGCGGTTGAAGAGCAGCTGGTCGAAGGTGAGCTCGCCCTGGAAGATGTTGCCTTCGGTAAGGCCGACCTCGGCCTCGATCTCACGCGGCGTGCGCACCTCCATGTGGACGATGCGGTCGCGGAAGCCGGGCGAGTATTCGGCGATCTGCGCAATCACGCTTTCGGCGAAGCCGTCACGGTCGGCGTCGGTCCAGTCGCGCCCGTTTATCTTGGGCGGCGCATACTGCACGAAGCAGCTCATGAAGTGCTTGCCCGGCGGCGCCATGGTCGGGTCGAGCGTGGTCGGGATCATCATGTCGAGGAAGGGATCGGCCGACCAGCGCCCGGCCTTCCAGTCGTCATAGGCGCGTTCCATGCGCTCGATGGAATCGGTGAAATGCATGTCGGCGCGGTAGACCGGCGAATCCTTCGGCAGAGCCGGGAACTCGGGCAGGGAATCCAGCGCAATGTTGACCTTGCCGGAGGAGCCGCGGATCTTGAAGTTGCGGACACGGCGCAGGAAGATGTCGGGCAGTTCCTTCTCCTCGACCAGCTTCAGGAAGGTGCGCTTGACGTCGGCATTGGAGATGACGAGCTTGCCGTAGATCTCCTCGCCGCCGGCAAGCACCACACCTTTGGCCTTGCCATTCCTGATCAGCACATGGTCGACCTCGGCGCCGGTGCGGATGGTGCCGCCGCTGGCCTTGAAGGAGGCGGCCAGCGCCCTGGTGACGGCGCCCATGCCGCCGCGCGCATAGCCCCAGGCGCCGACCGAGCCGTCGACCTCGCCCATATAATGGTGCAGCAGCACATAGGCGGTGCCGGGCGACATCGGCCCCAGCGCGGTGCCGATGATGCCCGACAGCGCGAAATTCGCCTTGATGACGTCGGTCTCGAAATATTCGTCGAGGAAGTCGGAGATCGACATCGTCCAGAAGCGCAGGGTCAGCGCCATCTCCTCGGCCGAAAGGCCGGCGAATTTCTTGCCGAGATAGAGCAACTCGCCAAGGTCGCGCGGCCTGAAGCTGGTCGGGTCGGGGGCCGTGCGCATCAAGAGCGGCTGGATGAAGCGGCACTGCCTCGTGACGTCGCGCGAATAGCGGTCATAGGCCTCGGCATCGCGCTTCGAGAAGCGGGCGAACTCGCGGCGATGCGCGTCGTGGTCGCGGTAGTTGGCAAGGTAGTCGCCGTCGCGGGTGAACACCGCGCCGCCTTCATAGGAGATCACCTGCAGGCCGAAACGCGGCAGATCGAGATCGCGCATGATCTCGGGCCGGAACAGCGAGCAGACATAGGAGCAGTTGGAGTAGAGAAAGCCTGGCGTCAGCTCGCGGCTGGTGGCCGCGCCGCCGACCCAGTCGTTCTTCTCGACCACCAGCACATCCAGCCCGGCGCGCTGCAGATAGCAGGCATTGACCAGCCCGTTGTGACCGCCGCCAATGACGATCGCGTCCCATGCCTTCATACGCGCTCACCCTCCATCCGGCCGCCCTATCTTGTTGTTTTCTCGCAATTCCGGACGGAAAACCGCTTCACACTTTTCCTGGAATTGCTCGGTGCGATTTGTTCCCTGATCAGCCGAATTTGGCACGGATCACAGTTTTTTGTCCAGTCATATTGAATGAATGTTCAACAAATGGTGTTGCGTTTTCCTATTGATGCGCTAGGCTTTGCCAGCATTTCTGGACTGATCCGCATCGGCATTTGGGGTTAAGGATCCGATGATCGCGACGGCTGACGCCGAGCCGGAATATGACGACACCGCCATTCGCTTCCTCGAAGCGCTGTGGGGCGAGGGCTACCTGTCGCCGGGCGGTCCGGACGAGGTCGACCGCGTGGTCGAAGGCCTCTCGCTCAAGGGCAAGACGATCCTCGATATCGGCTGCGGCGCCGGCGGCATCACGCTGCATCTGGTGGCAAAGCACGGTGCGGCTCGAGCCACCGGTTTCGATGTCGAGAAGCCGGTGATCGAAACGGCGAGGCGAGGGGCGATCAGGCAAGGTCTTGAGGACCGCGTCAGCTTCGTCCAGACGCCGCCGGGGCCGCTGCCTTTCACGAACGCGTCCTTCGACGTCGTCTTCTCCAAGGACGCGCTGCTGCACGTGCCGGACAAGGACGCGCTGTTCGCCGAAATCTTCCGTGTGCTGAAGCCGGGCGGAGTGTTTGCGGCGTCGAACTGGATGATCGGGCATGACGGCGAGCCGTCGCCTGAGATGAAGGCCTATATCGCGGCCGAAGGGCTCTCCTTCGCCATGGCCTCGCCGGCGCGCTATGCGGAAGCGATGCGGAGGGCCGGCTTCACCGAGATCACGGTGCGCGACCGCAATCCATGGTACCGCGAGGTCGCGCGCGAAGAGCTTTCGCGGCTCAAGGGGCCGCTTTACGCGCAGGCCACGGCGGCGGTCGGGGCGGCCTATGTCGACAAGAACATCAAGACCTGGGAGGCGATGCAGATGGTGCTTGACAGTGGCGAGCACCGCCCCACTCATCTGCGCGGTTGGAAGCCGGTTGGATAGCCGGCGATGCTGGAGACCGTCACACCCATGAAGACTGAGGCGAGCGATGCTCTCTCCGAAACGGCGCAAAAAGGCGATGCCGAAAGACGCGGTCGCAAGGCCTCGAAAGAGGTCAGGCAGCTGCAGCTGATCGAGGCCACGATCGATTCCCTCGCCAAGCGCGGCTATGCCGAAACGACGATGGCCGATGTCGCGGATGGCGCGGGCCTGTCGCGCGGCATCGTCAACTTCCACTTCGAGAGCAAGGAAAAGCTGCTCATCGCCACGCTGCAGCACATGTATGACGAGTACTCGGCGCATTGGCGCACGGCCTTGCAGAAGGCGGGCGACGATCCGGCGCGACAGCTGCAGCATCTGGTGTGGGCCGATTTCGACCGCTCGATCTGCAACAAGCGCAAGCTTGCCGCCTGGCTCGCCTTCTGGGGCGAGGCCAAGTCGCGGCCGACCTACCAGGCGCTGAGCAGCTCGCGCGACGCCTATTACCAGCAGGTCTTCATCGACCTATGCACGACGCTCAAACAGAGCGGCGGCTACGCCTATGATCCCCAGGTCATCGCGCTGGCGCTCAGCGCCATGCTCGAGGGCCTGTGGCTGCGGCTGATGATGGGGACGGAGGACACGACCCGCGAAACCGCGCTGCAGTCGGCCAACGCATTTTTGGCCTCTGCCTTCCCGAAACACTATGACTAGCGAGAACTGGGGCTAGCAAAAGCCAGGCTTAGCAACAGCCGGCCAAACAAGACCGGCAAAACCAAAAGAGGATGGAACAGCATGAAGAAACTCAGCCGACGCCTGACATTGACCTTGGCGCTTGGCAGCGCGCTCGCCGCTTCCGCGGCAGCGTTCGCCGTCGCCGCCGACAAGGACCTGATCGTGTTCGACTGGTCCGGCTACGAGGATCCGAGCTTTCATCCGAAATATGTCGAGAAGAACGGCGACTCGCCGACCTTCGCCTTCTTCGGCGACGAGGACGAGGCCTTCGAAAAGATCCGTTCCGGCTTCAAGTCCGATATCGGCCATCCCTGTTCGCAGAGCGTGGTGAAGTGGCGCGAGGCGGGACTGCTGCAGCCGCTCGACACGTCGAAGATCACCGGCTGGAAGGATCTCAATCCCGGCATCATGGCGATGAAGGATCTCGCCACGACATCCGACGGCAAGGCCTGGTTCATGCCGTGGGATTGGGGCGATACGCAGCTCACCTACAATTCCGACAAGATCGCCGAAAAGGACGTGCAGTCGCTGAAGGTGTTCGCCGATCCGAAATACAAGGGCAGGGTCTCGATCGGCGACAATGTCGACGACGCCTACGCGCTGGCCAGCCTTGCCATCGGGCTCAAGGACTGGACCAAGATGACGGACGAGCAGTTCAAGCAGGCGTCGGACTTCCTGCGCCAGGTGCACAAGAATGTGCGCTCCTACTGGACCGACACCACTGACATCGTCCAGCTTTTGAGCGGCGGCGAAGTCGATCTCGCCTGGGCCTGGAACGATGCGACGGTGCAGTCGGTCAAGGCCGGCGTGCCGATCAAGTCCAAGAAGGACACCGACGAGGGCATCTCGACCTGGGTGTGCGGTTACGTGCTATTCAAGGACGCGCCCGGCAACGTCGACAAGGCCTATGATTACCTCAATGCCGTCAACGATCCCGAAGTCGCCAAGACGCTGGTCAAGGACTGGGGCTATGGCCAGGCCAATGCCAAGGGCATGGCTGGCGTCGACCCGGCGATCCTGAAGGAAAAGGGCTACGACAATGTCGAGAAGTTCGTCGACAAGACGCTGTTCCAGCAGCCGCTGCCTTCGGACCTCAAGCTGAAGATGATCGCCGAGTTCGAGAAGATCAAAGCCGGCTATTAGGCCGAATTTCAGCGGCACGCCCACTTGCAAAGCAGAGCAAGGTGAGCGGGCTCGCCAAAGCCCGGGAATTCTCCTCCAGCGCCCCAGGGGCGCTGGAGGATTTCCTACCTGGCGCATGCTTCCCTTCCGAAAACCGAGTTCCGGTTTTCGAGGTCATGCGCTAACCTCCCTCGATATGTTCGCGATGGGGGAGTTTCTCGCGCCATGAAAACCATGCTTCGCCGCCTTGTCCTTGCCGCCGTCGTCACTGTTGGCGCGGGCTCCGCCCATGCGCTTGCCGAAGGTGGCGGCGACCTCGTCGTCTTCGACTGGTCCGGCTACGAGGATCCGCTGCTGCACCCCGCCTATGCCGCCAAATATGGCGCCGAGCCGACCTTCTCCTTCTTCGGCGACGAGGACGAGGCCTTCGAGAAGATGCGCGCCGGCTTCAAGGCCGATGTCGCGCATCCCTGCTCGCAAAGCGTGGTGAAGTGGCGCGAAGCCGGCCTCTTGCAGCCGCTCGACACCTCGAAGATCGCCGGCTGGAAGGACCTCAATCCCGGCATTATGGCGATGAAGGATCTCGCCACCACCGCCGATGGCAAGGCCTGGTTCATGCCTTTCGACTGGGGCAACACCTCATTGCTCTACCGCACCGACAAGGTGACGGCGGACGAGGCACAGTCGCTGAAGATC
Organism: Mesorhizobium sp. BH1-1-5; assembly: GCF_020165615.1. Taxonomy (NCBI): domain Bacteria; kingdom Pseudomonadati; phylum Pseudomonadota; class Alphaproteobacteria; order Hyphomicrobiales; family Phyllobacteriaceae; genus Mesorhizobium; species Mesorhizobium sp. BH1-1-5. The sequence continues at coordinate 23,765 of NZ_JAIUIM010000034.1, read as the reverse complement.
TTCGCCGATCCGAAATTCAAGGGCCGCGTCACCATCGGCGACAATGTCGACGACGCCTATGCGCTGGCGAGCCTAGTCATAGGCCTGAAGGACTGGACCAAGATGACGGACGAGCAATTCAGCCAAGCCTCCGCCTTCCTGCGCGACGTGCACAAGAACATCCGCTTCTACTGGACCGACGACACCGATCTCAACCAGGCTTTCACGGGCAACGAGGTCGACCTGGTCTGGGGCTGGAACGAGACCTATGTGACGTTGAAAGGGCAGGGCATGCCGATCGCCATGAACCGCGACACCAAGGAAGGCATCTCGACCTGGGTGTGCGGCTATGTGCTGATGAAGGACGCGCCGGGCAAGCTCGATCAGGCCTATGATTTCCTCAACGCCGTCAACGCGCCGGATGTTTCGGAGTATATGGTGAAGACCTTCGGCTACGGTCACGGCAACAGCGCGGGCATGGCGGCGATGGACCAGAAGCTGCTCACCGAACGCGGCTTCGACAATCTCGACAAGTTCCTCGACAAGACGCTGTTCCAGCAGCCGGTGGCGCCGGACCTCAAGCAGCGCATGGTCGCCGAGTTCGAGAAGATCAAGGCCGGCTATTGAGCAATGTCATCGAAAAGACCGACGTCGTCATCGTCGGCGCCGGCTTCACCGGCCTGTCCGCCGCGCTCGACCTTCAGCGCGCCGGCGTCGACTTCCTTGTCCTCGAGGCACGCGACCGCGTCGGCGGGCGCGTGGAAGCCAGGCCAAACGGGCTTGGCGAGCTGATCGACAGCGGCGGCCAGTTCCTGTGCCAGGACATGCCCGAGCTGATGGCGCTGGCCAAGGCGCGCGGCAAGACCTTCGTCGAAACCTATGTCGAGGGCGAGTTCATCACCCATCCTTCGATGTCGGTCGAGGAAGCCGAGCGGACCTACCAGGTCGCGATGGCGATCCGCGAGCGCATGAACCGCATCGAGCCGGACGATCCGTCGATCGCCGGGCTGACCGTCGCGGCATGGCTCGACCGGCAGAGGGACACGGCCGACGCCAAGGCGGCCTTCCGGTCTATGATCGAGGGCCTGTGGTGCCTGGCGCTGGACAAGGTGCCGCTGTGGTACCTGATCGATAATGATCGCCGCATCACCAACGAGGTGTTCGAGCTGCAATATTTCCTGCGCGAGACCATGCAGTCGCTGGTCGACGATCTGGCGCGAGATCTTGGCGATCGGCTGCGGCTCGGCGAAGCCGCGACACGGATCGAGCGCGGGCGGCAGGGCGTCCGCGTCGTCTCGACCGGCGGCGTGATCGAGGCGGGCGCGGCGCTGGTCGCCTTGCCGCCGGCGACGGCCGCGAAGCTCGACTTCGCCCCTGCCCTGCCGCCGGCGCTCGCAAGCGCGCTCGGCGTCTGGGAAAGCGGCGCGGTGATCAAGATCCTGGTGCGCTATGCCAGCCCGTTCTGGCGCGAGCGGGACCTGTGCGGCATGGTCTTGTGGCGCGACCAGCCGGGGCTGTTCGCCTGCGACGCCAGCACGGACGCCGATCATGCCGCGCTTGTCGTGTTTGTCGGCGGGCCGCTGGCGCTGCGCTGGCACCCGCTCGGCGCGGCGGCGTTGCGCGCGGAAGTCACGGCGCGGCTTGTCGAGGCGCTCGGGCCGCGGGCCGCCGACGTCGTCGATTTCAGCGCGCGCGACTGGACGCACGACCGCTGGAGCGGCGGCGCCTATAGCGACCTCATCGTCGATGTGACGGCGCGCGATGCCGAGCGCGTCATCTTCGCCGGCGCGCCGCCCGTCTATTTCGCTGCTTCGGAAGTGTCGCCGTCTTTCCCCGGTTATGTCGAAGGCGCGATCGTCGCTGGCCGCATCGCGGCCGGCAAGATTCAGTCGGCCATCGCCACCAGCGCCTCCGGGTCGTAGCCGAGACGGATCGAGGTGCCGACCGGGATGTCGTCGGCACCGAAATCGTTGGTCTCGGTCACCGAGAGCGGCTTTTCGAGCCCCGGTATCTCGACGATCAGATGCGTGATCTCGCCGAAATAGTGGCGCTCGACGACCTTGCCGGCGACTTCGAATTTCGCCGTCGCATTGTCCCATAACACGCGCAGGCGCTCCGGGCGGATGCCAAGTGTCGCATTGCCACCATTGCGCACGAAGGCCTTCGGCTTGTCCGTCTTGACGCGGCCGAAACCCAGCGTGTCGAGCACCAGCGAGGCGCCGTTCTCCTCGACGATCTCGGCCTTGACGAAGTTCATGCCACCGAGGAAGTCGGCGACCTGGCGGTTGACGGGGCGCTGGTAGATCTCCTTCGGCGAAGCGACCTGCGCGATGCGGCCGCCGAACATCACGGCGATGCGGTCCGACATTGCCAAAGCCTCGTACTGGTCGTGGGTAACCAGCACGAAGGTGATGCCGACAGCCTGCTGCAGGCGGCGCAGCTCGACCTGCATCTGCTCGCGCAGCTTCTTGTCCAGCGCCGAAAGCGGCTCGTCGAGCAGCAGCACCTTGGGTCGCATGACCAGCGCGCGGGCTAAGGCCACGCGCTGGCGCTGGCCCCCGGAAAGCTCGGTGGCGCGGCGTTTGCCGAGGCCGGTCAGGGATACTTGCGCCAGCGCTTCCTCGACGCGACGCTTCTCCTCACCGGCGTCGAGCCTCAGCCGCCTCAACCCGTAGGCGACATTCTGCTCGACATTGAGATGCGGGAAGATCGCGTAGCTCTGGAAGACCATGTTGGTCGGCCGGCGGTTGGCGGGGATGCCGTCCATCGGCTGGCCGTCGACGGCTATTGAGCCGCTGGTCGGCGTGTCGAAGCCGGCGATCATGCGCAAGAGTGTGGTCTTGCCGCAGCCGGAAGGCCCGAGCAGGGAGAAGAACTCGCCCTCCCTGATCGAGAGCGAGGCATTGTCCAGCGCCTTGAAGGCGCCGTAGCTGCGCGTGACGTCGCGGATCTCGATCATGGTGCGATCGGGTTGCGTGCGCTCGGATTGGACCCGCTCAAGCATAGAGGCCTCCCTCGTTCTGGGTGCGTCTCGCCGCGCGGCGGCGCAGGATTTCGGCGACGGTCATCAGCAGGAAGGACGCAAAAAGCAGCAAGGTGCCGAGCGCCAGCACGCCGGGAAGCTTGGCCGCGAAACGCAGCTGGCCCCAGATGTAGATCGGCAGCGTCGCCTCGGTGCCGGTGAGGAAGAAGGCGATGATGAATTCATCGAGCGAGATGGTGAAGCAGACGAGCAGGCTGGAGATGATCGCCGGCGCGACCATCGGCAGCGTCACGCGCCGGAAGGTGCCGAAGGCGCTCTCGCCGAGATCGGCGGAAGCCTCCTCCAGGCTGCGGTCGAAACCTTCGAAGCCGGAGGTCAGCACGGTCATCGAATAGGGGATGCAGACGAGCACATGGCCGAGCACGACGGTGAACAGCGACAGGCTCAGGCCCAGCTGCAGCATGACCAAAAGCATCGAAATGGCGACGATCACCTCCGGCAGCACCAGCGGCGCCATGATCAGCCCGTTGATGGCGCGGCGGCCCGGGTAACGGTAGCGGGTGATCGAGCGGGCGGCGAGGATGCCCAGCACCGTCGACAGGATCGCGGCGGAGACGCCGACGATCAGGCTGTTCCAGGTGGCGTCGATCAGCGCCGGCGTGCGGGGCAGGTCCTCGTACCAATGCAGCGTGACGCCTGAGAGCGGGAATTTCGGCGTCGCCGCCGTGTTGATCGAGAAGATCGGCAGGAAGATCACCGGCAGATAAAGGAACAGCAGATAGAGGACGGCGTAGCTCGAGAGCCAGCCGGGCAGGAAACGTCTTATCGCCGTCATCGTGCCAGCCTCTGCAGGGCGCGGAAGACCAGCACGGTGGCGCCGGCCATCAGCGAGACGATGATCATGGTGGTGACGGAGAGCGCGGCCCCCAGCGGCCAGTTCGACGCCTTGCCGAATTGCGCCTGGATGGCGTTGGCGATCATGACGCCGTCCTTGCCGCCGACGAGTTTCGGCGTGACATAGTCGCCGACGGTCGGGATCATGACGATCAGCGCGGCCGAGATGACGCCGGGCGCCGACAAGGGCAGGGTGACGCGCAGGAAGGAGCGCAGCGGCCCGTCGCCGAGATCGGTCGCCGCTTCCACCAGGGTGCGGTCGACCTTCTCCAGCGAAACGAAGATCGGCAGGATGGCGAAGGTCGCCCAGGCATGGGTCAACGTGATGATGACGGCGGTGGAATTGTAGAGCAGCGCGTCCGACGGCTCTTGAATGATGCCGAGGCCCATCAGGCCGGAATTGAGCACGCCATTATAGCCGAGGATCACCTTCCACGACATCACGCGCAGCAGGTAGCTGGTCCAGAACGGGATGGTGATGAGGAACAGCCACAGGCTCTTGTGCCGGCCGCCATGGAAGGAAATGAAATAGGCGATCGGGTAGGCAAGCGCCACCGTCAGCAGGCTGACCGTCAGCGAGATGTAGAGCGAGCGCCAGAGCAGGTCGCGGTAGATCGGCTCGGTCAGCGCGATCCGGTAGTTCTCCAGCGTGAATGTGTGGTCGATGGTGAGATAGTTCTGCGTCCAGAAGGAATGCGCGATGACGACCAGGATCGGCAGGACGAGGAGAATGAGGGCGTAAACGAAGGTGGGACTGATCAGGGCAAAGCCCTGGGCGGCTTCCGATTGCAGAAGGGGACTTCGTCTCGATCCCGCCACGCGCAGCGGGGGCGACCCTTCCGCCGCCGCCGTCATTGCAGCGCTCCGGGCGTGATTTCAGTAGCTGGCTCGGACTGTCCCGCCATGCGGCCTTCCCATTCGCTAGACCATGATAACGTTCCGTTGGATCGTTATCCTGGCCTAACTCCTCGTTGAAGCATGATCTTATCCGAAAACCGGTTCCCACTTTTCGGGATCATGCCTTGGCGCCGGCCGCCTGTTCCCGATTTATGCTCGGAGCGCGATCGCTCCCTGGCTTGCCGACTTTCTTTCATCATGAGCGCATCCGCCGATTGAAATCAAGCGCTATTTCTGCGATATTGATTGAACGGATATTCAAAATGAAGTGATGAAAAGCCGAATTTCCATGGTTTTCAACGTCATTTGATGCCCGGCGAAAATTCGATAACCCTGGCGATGCGAGGCGAAAATGGCGGCTCAAAGCAAGATCAAGGCAAACGAACTCATCGAGCCCGGCGACGACGACGCGGTCGAGCTCGCCAAGCGCCATCTCGTGCAGCCCTGGCCCTATGCCGGCTCGGTCGGCAACGAGGCCCGTGCGCTGATCGGCGAAGGCGACGGCATCTACATCACCGACGGCTCCGGCAAGCGCCTGATCGACGGCCCGGCCGGCATGTGGTGCATCAATGTCGGCCATCGCCGCGAGGAGCTGGCCAAGGTCATGTACGACCAGGCGATGGCGCTGTCCTACAACACGCCTTGGTATACGATGAACGCCCCCTCGGCCGAGCTTGCCAAGCGCATCGCCGATGTGGCCCCTGGCGACCTCAGCCATACCTTCTTCACCACCGGCGGCTCGTCGGCGGTGGAGACGGCGCTGCGCTTCATGCAGTTCTACAACAATGTGCGCGGCCGGCCGGAGAAGAAGCTGATCCTCAGCCGCGGCGGCGCCTATCACGGCTCGACCTATCTGTCGGCCTCGCTCAACGGCCGGCCGCGCGACCGCGACTGGATGGACGGCGCCGACGAGCTGGTGGTGAAGCTGTCCTCGCCCGATCCCTTCCGGCGCCCGAAAGGCACGGATGTCGCCGCCTTCACCGATTTCCTGGTCGACCAGTTCCGCGACACCGTCGCGCGCGTCGGCGCGGAGCGCATCGGCGCCTTTGTCGGCGAACCGGTGCAGGCTTCCGGCGGCGTCATCGTGCCGCCGGATGGGTATCTGAAGCGCATCCGCGAGATCTGCCGCGAGAACGATATCCTCTATGTCTCGGACGAGGTGGTGACCGGCTTCGGGCGGCTCGGCCATGTCATTGCCTCCGGCGACGTGTTCGGCATCGATCCGGACATGATCACTTTCGCCAAGGGCGTGACGTCAGGCTATTTCCCGCTCGGCGGCGTGATCATCTCCGAGCGGCTGCTGGAAGAGCTGCGCCGCTCCAACCACCCGGATGCGCTGTTCGGCCATGGGCTGACCTACACCAGCCATCCGATCGGCTGCGCGGTGGCGCTGAAGAATCTCGACCTGCTGGAAGAGGGTGTGCTTGCCCACACGCGCGAGATCGCGCCCTATTTCCAGGCGCAGCTGAAGACGCTGGAAGAGCTGCCGCTGGTCGGCGAGGTGCGCGGCCTCGGCCTGATGGCTTGCGTCGAGTGCGTCGCCGACCGCGAAAGCAAGGATCCGCTGCAGCTCGACAAGGATGTCGGAAAACGCATCGACGCGCATTGCCACGAGCTCGGCCTTCTGGTGCGGCCGTTGATCAACATGTGCGTGATGTCGCCGCCGCTGATCATCAGCCGCGAGCAGGTCGACGATATGGTGGCGATCCTGCGCGAAGGGATTTCGCGCACTATGGATGATTTGAGGAAGGAAGGGGTGTGGCGGGGGTGAGCGCCTCTTTCCTTCTCCCCGTTGAATGTTTGGACTGGGGACATCGCGAACAGGTGTGCGAGGACATCGCGAACAGTTTTGCGCGTTTTGCGCGAGGGGGTTCGGGATGCCATTCGAGGCCAGAAGCGTGATGAGCCAGAAAGAAGAGTTCGTGAGATTGGCGCTGGCGCCTGGCGCCAATGTGAGCGCGTTGTGCCGGCGCTTCGGCATTGGCCGGACCTGTGGTTACAAGTTGCTTTCGCGCTATCGGCTGGAAGGCGCGGCCGGCCTGGCGGAGCAGTCTCGGCGACCGCTGTCGAGCCCGGCACGCAGTGCGCCGGAGATGGAAGCAGCAGCCGTTTCGGTGCGCGTGGCGCATCCGGCCTGGGGCGGGCGCAAGATCGCGCGCGTGCTTGCCCGCGAAGGCATCGGCGCGCCGGCGGCCTCGACGATCACCGGCATCCTGCGCCGCAACGGTATCGAGTTGGGGGCTTTGGGCGGCGCAGCCCAGCCTTTCATTCGCTTCGAGCATGCCGCCCCCAACCACCTGTGGCAGATGGACTTCAAGGGCCACGTTGCCTTGCGCGTCGGCCGGCTGCATCCGCTTACCGTGCTCGACGACCATTCGCGCTTCTCGATCGCGCTGTCGGCCTGCGCCGACCAGACCACCGAGACCGTAAAAGCCCGGCTGATCACAGCCTTCCGTCGCTACGGCCTGCCGTGGCGCATCGCCACCGACAATGGTCCGCCTTGGGGCGATGGCGGCCGCAACGACTTCACGCTACTCACCGTCTGGCTGATCGAGACTGGCATCGCCGTCAGCCACTCCAGGCCTTGCCATCCGCAAACGCTCGGCAAGGACGAGCGCTTCCATCGTTCGCTCAAGGCCGAGGCGCTGCAGGGGCCGCCCTTCGCCAATCTCGCCGAGGCCCAGGATGCATTCGACCAGTGGCGTCACGTCTACAACGCCCAGCGTCCCCACGACGCGCTGGGCGGCGGCGTGCCGCTCGATCGCTACCAGGCCTCGCCGCGCCAGTATCGCGAAACTGTCGAGCCATTCGAATATGCCAAGGACGATCTCATCCGCCGCGTTCAGCAGCACGGCTTCGTCTCAATCCTTGGCCGCTCAATGCGCTTGTGCAGAGCCTTCGCGGGAAAGTCCGTCGCCTTCAGGCCTACCAACTTAGACGGCGTCTTCGACGCCTGGTTCAGACATCAGAAAATAGAAACCATCGACCTCAATGCACTCGCTCGATAGCATGCAAAACTGTTCGCGATGTCCTCGCACACCTGTTCGCGATGTCCCCAGTCCAAACATTGAACAGGGAGAAGGAAAAAGGTTCTAACCCCTCGACCGCAGCGCGTCGTTCAATCCCCACATGTCCTTTTCCTCGGGCGCGGTCTCGAGGTTCAGCACCGGCACCTGCTTGCGCAGATGGTCGTGGTGGGTGCGCACGCCGTATTCGAGGTCGGAGAGATAGAAGCCCTCGAAAGCTTCCGACAGCATGGATTCGTTCGACCACACGGAAAGCTGCACGTCCTCGTTCATCGTGTCGCGGTCGATGCGATAGGCGAGGTAGCGCGCCGCCGCCTGCTCCCTGGTCTCGTCCTTGTAACGGTAGATCGCGCCGCGCAGCAGCGTCTCGCCGGTCGACAGCGGGAACTCCTGATAGAACTGGACGGATTCCGGCATGATCGACAGCGCGTTGTTGGGGAAGATGCCGTAATAGATCCAGGCCTCGCGCAAGTGCTCGGGCAGGTGGGTCGGCTCGGGCGAGAGCTTGATATACTGGTTGACGCTCCAGCGCCGTCCAGCATGCGGATTGTAGGTCGCGAAGGAGCGCGACACGCCGTTGATGAAGGGCTCATCGAAATAGGTCGCGCCATAGAGGTCCTGCAGCGCCGGATGGGCCATGGCGACGTGATAGCCTTCGTTGTCGACGTCGCGCACCGACTTCCAGTTGACCGGCGATTTCTGTGTCCAGATCCCCCAGGACGGCACCATGTCGGCGATATTGTAATGCGCCATCTCGGCTTCGATCGGCTTCAAGAGCTCGGCCACCGAAGGCTGCGGACCGCCCTTGCGGAAGCGGATGAAGATGAAGCCCATCCAGATTTCGAGGTCGAGCGGCATCAGGCCGAACTCGGTCTTGTCGAGCTCGGGGAAGGAGAGCGGACGGGCGGCGCCGCGCAGCGTGCCGTCGAGATTGTAGACCCAGCCGTGGAATGGGCAGACCAGCGCGTTCTTGCAGGTGCCCTGGCTGTCGGCGACGACGCGGCTGCCGCGGTGGCGGCACATGTTGTTGAAGGCGCGCACGACGCCGTCCTTGCCGCGCACGATCAGCGCGCGTTCGCCGATGACATCCATGGTCAGATAGTCGCCGGTGTTAGGCACGTCGGAGACATGGCCGGCGATCTGCCAGTGATTGCGGAAGACGTGTTCCTTCTCGAGCTCGAGAAGGGCGTTGGAATGGTAGCTCCACCCCGGCAAACCCCGCCGGTCCCAATCGTTGGGGATCGCCACGTCACGGAGGTGCGGGTTCATGGGCATGCTCTTCTTTTTGTTGAATACTCATTCAATATACGCATATTTTTCATTGAAATGCAACGGCTTGCGGAAATATGGAAGTTCCGTGGCGGCGAGCCCGACTTCGCCTGAGCCGGAAAAATCCCGGAAAATCCGGGTCTTAATCGAGGAAGCGGAACAGCGATTCCGAGCGCTGAAGACTGCCTCGAAGAGAGCATGTCTCGATTGATGTCGAGCGTGCGGCAGACGGCGGTGGCTGGTTCTGTTCAGGTACTGCTGTGTGAGGCTGCTTACAGTCGGCCGGGCGCGACAGGCGCACATCTGCGCCGACCGCTTCAATGGCCGGCCGAATGGTTGCCGCGGATTGGGATGCTGCCGCGTCCAGCGTCTGTTTCAATCCTGTTACACAGGCAACCACCGCCGATCATCCGGCCGTTACCTGGTGCGATTATGTTCGTTTCATAGCAAAAAAGAAAGATAACGAAGGGAACAACGATGTTTGCGAAAGCTCGCGCCGCCGACGCCAATCGCCGCCTTGATGGGCCGGAACGCAATGATCGCCGGCCGAAGCTGGCGCTGCGCCAGCGCGCCAGCGACCATCCGATGGCGATGTTCATGCTGATCGGCGCCTGCGCCTTTGTCGGCATGCTGGCGGCACCTGCTTCAGGCCCGGCTTTCGCTTCTGTCAATCCGCCGGCCAATGTCGTCGAGGGCGCGCAGACCACGCTCAAGACCGCCCGCCTGCCGGAACCCTCGATCGACTTTGCCTGCAAGGGCCAGAACTGGGGCGCCGAGAGCGTCGACTGCCTGCGCGCCATCGCCGAGCAGTCCGGCCAGCACCGGGAGCGTGCGATACGCATGATCGCCAACGCGGCGCCGCTCGCCAACACGCCGAACGTTTTTTAAGACCTCCCCTGAGCGCACCCTCCTGCGCTCCAGTCAGGCTCCCGCCGCTAAAGTCGGTCGGGAGCCTCTTTTTTTTGGGTCTATCCATATTCAGGTGAGGCCGGTCTGCAAATGGCGGCTTCCTGCGCTCCGGTGCTCGCGTACTTCAAGTACGCTCCGCTCCGGTGCTCGGAACCCGCCATTTTCGACTCGGCCTGACCTGAATCTGAATAGACCCCGCGCAGGCGCCTTTCTCCAGCTCAGCCTGACCTGATTCTCGGCCGAGCCTATGGGCGCGAGCTTCAAATCGGCGATGCCTCTTGTCGCGATCTCGGGCTCAGATGTGGGCGCCGTTGTCGGCTGCGGCTTCGTCGGCGACGGTCGATAGGATGCCGCGGACGTCGAGCGTCGAGAAAGGTTTTTCCAGGATATGCGGGCGCTGTTGCGGCGGCAGCGCTTCGATCTCGGCCTTGGCGCCGATCATGTCGCCGGTCACCAGCACGAAGCGCTTGGCGAGCGGAGGCTGCTTGGAAAGCAACTCGCGGTAGATCGCAATGCCGCTTATGCCCGGCATGCGTAGGTCGGAAAAGACGATGTCGGGCGGCATGTAGCCGTTCAGGACGTCGGCGGCCGATGTCCAGCTCGCCACGACGCGTGACTTCACGCCCATCAGTTCGAGTATGTCGGACAACGAGGCGGCAACGTCTGGCTCATCGTCGATCACCAGCGCATGGCGCAGCCCGCTCGGACGCGCCGGGCCTTCGCCGGGCGCGGCGCTGCTGCCCGCGATCGCCGGCAATTGCACGACGAAGCGCGCGCCGCTCGGCTGCACTTCCTCGAACCGGATGCTGCCGTGATGGCGCTCGACGATCGATTTCGAGATCGACAGGCCGATGCCGGTGCCGACGCCGACCGGCTTGGTGGTGAAATAGGATTCGAAGATGCGCGCGCGGATCGCCTCGGGAATGCCCGGGCCGTTGTCCTCGACGGAGAAGCCCGGATTGCCGTCCTCGTTGCGGAACGTCCGCGCCTTGATGTGCCGCTCGCCGGTGACGCCGGCCAGCGCATGCTGGCTGTTGATGAGGAAGTTGGCCACCACCTGCGTGATGTGGTCGGCGTCGGCCATGGCAAGCAGCGGCCCGCTGGCGAAGTCGGTGTCGATGATGATGCCACTGGAGCGAGCGCCATAGGCGGTCACCTCGAGCGCAGAGCGCATCACCTGGTTGAGATCCGTCTCGGCTTGCTCGGTCGGGTGCAGCCGCACCATCGACAGGAAGCTCTTGACGATGCGGCCGCATCGCTCGGCGGCGGCGCGCACCTTCTCGGCACGCACCTTGGTCTGCGGGTCGCCGGCGAATTCGTGCAGCAGCGTCGACTGCGCCACCACCACCGCCAGCGGGTTGTTGAGCTCGTGCGAGACGCCGGCAAGCAGCGAGCCCATCGCCGCCATCTTCTCGTTCTGGTGCAGCTTCTCGCGCTGCCGGTTGATCTCCTCCTCGGCCTGCAGCTTCTCGCGCAGGTCACGGATCGAACCGAAGATCAGGCGGCGGTCGGCAACACGCATCTCGGTCGCCGTCAGCTCGATCGGGAAAATCTCGCCCGCGGCGTTCTGAGTGACGGTCTCCAGCCGCTGGCCGACCATCGGCGCGCCGCGGCCGGCCATGTATTCGGCGCCCGAGGCATAGCCCTTGCGGTAGTATACCGGAACGATGGTATCGAGCAGGTCCTTGCCGAGGATGGCGCTGCGCTGGAAGCCGAACATCTTCTCGGCGGCCGGATTGAACTCGATGATCGAACCCGTCTCGTCGATGACGATGATGGCGTCGAGCGAGGCCTGCAGCATGGTGCGGCGGATCACTTCGCTGGCATGCGCCTCGGATGGCGAGCGCTCGATGGCGTCGCCGATGGCCAAGGCGATGATGTGCAGCGTCGCTTCTTCCTCATCCGTCCACTCACGCTCGGCGGCGCAATCGTTGACGGCCAGCGTGCCCCAAAGGTGGCCATGCGCGAAAACGGAGACGGACAGGAACGATTTGATGCTCTGCTTCTCGAAGTCGGCGCGCAGAAAACCGTCGAGGTCGCGCGTGTGGCCGGAGAAGATCTTGCCTTGCCGTTCGTCTTCCTGCAGCCGTTCCAGGAGCGAGTCCGAGTTGATGATCGACTGCATGATCACGGTGGGCGAGGCCAGCTCGCCGCCGAAGCCAGGGTCGATCCAGTAGGCGGCGACGGACTGGGCGAAGCCTTCGCCCGGCAGTTCACGCAGCCGGAAGAGGATGCCGCGCTGGCAATCCATCTTGCGGCACATCGTCCCCAGTATGTCGTCCATCTCGCGCCGCCAGTCGCCTGCCTCGCGCCGGCGGCGCACGACATGGACAGCCGCCATCGCGGCGCCGCCCGGGCGCGAGCCATGCATGTCGGCGCGTGCTGTATCAGCAGTCATGGTTTATTCCAGGCCCGGACGTCGGTCGTTCAGAGCGTCCCTCCGCTCCGCGGGAAACGGCAAACCGCTCCATAGCTTTGTTTTGGCGCAATTCCGGACGGAAGGCTACGGCGAAACCGCCGAGCCCAACCGCTCACACTTTTCCTGGAACTGCTCTAAAGCGCGTCGCGATCTTTCAGATTCGCTCCTTGCGCTTTAGGCTTTTGATTTTGCGCATGTCTTTGCCCCGAAACCGGTTCCCACTTTCGGGATACATGCTTTAGTTGGCGTCGCCGCTCGGCAACGAGAAGATATAGCCTTCGCCGCGCACCGTGCGCAGGAATTTCGGATTGGCGGGGTCGGCCTCGATCTTCTTCCGCAACCGCATGATGCGGATGTCGACCGCGCGAGACGATTCCGGATCCTCGACGAAACCGATGGCTTCCGAAATCGCCGCTCTTGTCAGAAGCCGGTTGGCGCGGGTGAGGAAAACCTCGAGCACGTCGAACTCGCTCTTGGCCATCTCGATCACCGCGCCATTGGCGCCGATGACCAGGCGGCCGTCGAAATCGGCCTGGAAACCGCCGAAATTCATGAAGCGGCGATTGCCGGTTTCGGCCTTCTGCACCTGCGGCTCGGCCGGCTGCGGCACGCGGCGCAGCACGCTGCGCACCCGCGCAAGCACCTCGCGCAACTCGTACGGCTTGACGATGTAGTCGTCGGCGCCGAGCTCCAGTCCGACGATGCGGTCGAGCGCGGTGCCGGCGGCGGTGGCGTAGATGACGCCGATTGGCGTTTTCGAGCGCAGCCAGCGGCCGAGCGACAGCCCGTCCTCGCCGGGCATGGCGATGTCGAGGATGGCGAGGTGGAAGGACTGCGCCTCGAACAGAGCGCGCGCGGCCGCGGCATTCTCGGCCGTCACGACGTCATAGCCGCTGGCGCCGAGATACTCGGCCACGGCCTCCCTCAGATCCGGTTCGTCCTCGACGACGATGATGCGTGCCTTCACGACGCGCTCGCTCCCGCTTTCAGCGGAAAGTAGATTGGGTATAAACATGATGTCCAGCACTCATCTCGAGTTGTCTGTGGCGGGGTGGAGAAAATGGCCGCACGGTCCGTCATTGCGCTTGTGTCCGTCGCCGAGGTGGTGGCGGGCGATCTCGCCGATCATCTCGAACGGCGCGGCCACGACGTGCGGCAGGCGCGCCAGCCCTGGGAGGCGGAGACGCTGCTTTCGGCGGGCGGCATCGATGTCGCGGTGGTCGGCGACGACGTCACCCAGGCCGAGGGCCGCGAACTGCTCCGGCGTTATGGCGGCCAGGGCGGCGAGGGAGGCCCGGATTTCATCCTGATCTGCCGGCCGCGCGACCTTGTCGACAAGGTGCTGGCGCTCGAGCTGGGCGCCGCCGACGTCATCGAAAGCCCGCTCAACGTGCGCGAGCTTGCCGCGCGCATCGGCGGCCTGCTGATGCGACGCGGCAGGGCCGCCGGGGAACTGATCGTGCTGGAAAACGCCACCGTCGACCTGCGGTCGGCCATGGTCATGCACCGCTCGGGCACTGAGGATCAGCTCTCTCCTGGCCAGGTGGCGCTGCTCAAGCTGTTCCTGGCGAGCCCGCGCAAGGTGCTGACGCGCGACGACATCATTGCTGCGGCCCCGGCCGAGAATGCCGACGCCTTCGACCGTTCGATCGACTCGCGCATCGTGCGGTTGCGCCGCAAGCTTGATACCGAGACCATCACGACCGTCCGAGGCGCCGGTTATCGCTTCGATCCGCCGGCCTCGCGGAACGAGTGAGTTCAGGTCAGCAAGCCCGTCGAGCATCGGATCCCCCGAGCGTTGGTCATTTTGGGTCCGACGCCGGGCGCTCAGCGCACCACGATGACCGAGGGTCCAGTTGGAACGTTCGCGCTGACGGTGATCTCGGCCTGGGCGCGCTCCTTCAGCAGCACCGTCGCCAGCGCCGCGAAACCGAGCAAGCCCTGCGCGTAAAGCAGCGCGGAAAGCACCGAGGCGGCAAGTTTCGTGTTCATGTCTTATCCCCAATCTCGATATCGTCGGCGCCTCAGGAAACTCCCGAAGCGCCCGCGCCGCTGACGGAGCCCCCCGCGGCGGCGCGGGCCTTCGGTCCTCTCGGCAGCAAGTAGCCGGAGGGGCCGCGTGTCCTCATCAGCCGGAGGCCGACCCGCCAGAGGGCCTTCAGCCGGTGGACACGCAGGTTGGAAACAATCCAGACCGTGGCGATGAACAGAGCCATGTGCAGCGTCGAAACCTCGCCGGAATTCATCGCCGCCAGCGTCGTCGCCGGGTTGCCGGCCACCGAGCCGGCGCCGCCGAGCACGATCGCCGCGACGCTGATCCTGAGAAACCAGGAGCGGAGTTTCAATTTCCTGTCCATTTTCGTTTGCAGATGTCTGTTCCCGTTGCGTCAAATCTGACGCCGGCCTGTATCCGCATCATGCCGCCGTGGCCGCACTTTGTTGCAGATAGGTTTCGAAAACGGCCCCGTCTCTTTCATATATGTGTGAAATGAACTTTCGTTTCCGGTCTGAGCCCATTGTCCAACGCTCGATCGGTTACTCGTCGAAGGTCTGGCGCCATCCGCCACCGGGGATGTCCTGTTAATTTTTAGAAACGAATTCGAAACAGAAACGAGCATCAAGCGAAATAGATCTGAAACGGACGAGCACGATAAGAGCCCCATTGAAATTGAAGCCGGACACAATGGCAAAAACAGAGGGATCGTCATGCACACCGCCATTTCCGCCAAGCTCATCAACATCACCGCCGTCGCGCTCGCGGGTGCTGCGCTGCTCTTCGGCGCCGGCAAAGCCGCCTATGCCAATCAGATCGTCGCCAAGGTTTCGCTGTCGCAGCAGGTCATGGAAGTCACGGTCGACGGCCGCCCGACCTACACCTGGAAGGTGTCGACCGGCGACAGGGGGCACATCACGCCGACCGGCTCGTTCAAGCCGACCCGCATGCATGAGATGTGGTATTCGAAGAAATACGACAACGCGCCGATGCCGCATTCGGTCTTCTTCAGCGGCGGCTACGCCGTTCACGCCACCTACGCCATCAACCGTCTCGGCCGCCCTGCCTCGCATGGCTGCGTGCGGCTGCATCCCGATGCCGCGGCCGACTTCTACCAGCTCGTCGAGGCCTTCGGTCCCGGCAACACCAGCATCGTGATCGTCAAGTAACGAGCTGGACAAAGTAGCGGGCGGATTGCCGCCTTCGGAATAGCGCCGAAGCCGTGGGGACAGCCGCCAAAAAAAGAGGCCGGAATTTCCGGCCTCTTTTTCGTTCCGGAGCGAGTAGGGAGTAGCGAATAGCGAGTAGGAGACGTGCCGTGGCGCGAACGCCATTCTCTACTATTCGCTACTCCCTATTCGCTACTCGCTATTGCTTCAGCTCGGCAGCGCCGGCATCAGCTTCGGATCGGGCTTCTCGGCGAGATGCGGCAGGTCCTTGCTGGCGATGAAGGTGTAGAACATCGGCACGACGAAGAGCGTGAACATGGTGCCGACGAGGATGCCGGTGAAGATGACCAGGCCCATCGAATAGCGCGCGGCCGCGCCCGCGCCGCTGGAGACGATCAGCGGCACGACGCCGAGCGCCATGGCGGCCGTGGTCATCAGGATCGGCCGCAGGCGCACCTTGGCCGAAGCGATGATGGCGTCGCGGCGCCGCATGCCATGCATTTCACGCTGCTGGTTGGCGAACTCCACCAGCAGAATGCCGTGCTTGGTGATCAGGCCGATCAGCGTGATCAGACCGACCTGGGTGTAGATGTTGAGCGTTCCCAGGCCGATGTTGAGAGGCACGATCGCGCCGAAGATCGACAGCGGCACCGCCATCATGATGATCAGCGGGTCGCGGAAGCTCTCGAACTGCGCCGCCAGCACCAGGTAGATCACGATCACTGCCGCCGCGAAGGCGATCAGGATGGTGTTGCCCTGCTCCTTCTCCTGCCGCGACTGGCCCGAATAGTCGACGAAGAAGGTATCGGGCAGGGTCTCCTTGGCGAGGTCTTCCAGCACCTTCAGGCCGTCGCCGGTGGTCACGCCGGGCAAAGGCAAGGCCGAGATCGTCGAGGAGTTCAACTGATTGAACTGCTCGATGGCCGCGGGCGAGGCGTTGGTCGAGATCTTCACGACCGCCGACAGCGGCACCATCTTGCCGTCGACGCTGCGGACGAAATATTCGCCGAGCTTCTCGGGATTGTCGCGGAATTCCTGCGGCACCTGCGGGATGATGTCGTAGCTGTTGGAATCCCGGTCGAACTGCGCCACCTCGGCGCCGCCGACAAGCAGCGTCAACGTGTTGCCGATATCGGCGATCGGCAGGTTCAACGCCGCCGCGCGCTCGCGGTCGATGGTGACGGTCACCTGGGGCGCATCGTAAGCCATCGAGTTCTGCACGACGATGAAGCGGCCCGAGGCTTGCGCCTTGTTCTTGATCTTTTCCGCCTGCTCGAAGACTTCCGAGGGGTCGCCGGTGGAGCGCACGACCATGGAAATCGGCAGGCCGCCGCCGGAACCGGGCAGCGTCGGCGGCGCGAAGACGAAGGCCTCGACGCCGGCGACCTTGGAGATGCGTCCCTGGATGTCGGCCTGAAGCGCCTTCGAATTGCGCTTGCGTTCCGCCCAGTCCTTGAAGGCGAAGCCGACAAAGGCGCTGTTGGTGGCGCCCCCAAAGGCAACGGCCGAGAACTGCGCCCTGGTCTCGGGGATGTCCTTCACCAGGCCGAGGATCTGGTTGACGTAGGTCTCGGTGTAATCCGACGTCGCATAGCGCGGCGCGGTCACGATCGAGAGCAGGAAGCCCTGATCTTCTTCCGGCGCGAGCTCGGTCGAGGTCTTGGTGAACATGAAGCCGGTAAGGGCGACCAGCGCGATGACGATGATCAGCGTCACCGGCCTGTTCCTGAGCGAAGCGGTGACGGCCCGCTCATAGACGTGCTCGACGCGGGTGAACGTGCCGTCGACGATCCGCTGGAAGCGGCCGTGCTGGCCCGCCTTCAGCAAGCGCGCCGACATCATCGGCGTAATGGTGATGGCGATAAGGCCCGACAGCACGACGGAGCCCGCCAGGGTGACCGCGAATTCGCGGAACAGCGCGCCGGTCAGGCCGCCGGTGAAGGCGAGCGGCGCGAAGACTGCCGCCAGCGTCATGGTCATGGCGATGATGGCGGTCGCGATCTCGCGCATGCCGTTGAATGCCGCCTGCATCGGCGACATGTGATCCTCCTCCATGTGGCGGTGGATGTTCTCCACCACCACGATGGCGTCGTCGACGACAAGGCCGATCGCCAGCACCATGGCCAGCAAGGACAGGAGGTTGATCGAGTAGCCGACCGCGAACAGGATGAAGCAGACGCCGATCAGCGACAGCGGGATGGTGACGATCGGCATCATCACCGAGCGGAACGATCCCAGGAACAGGAGGATGACCACGACGACGATGGCGACGGCCTCGCCGATGGTCTTGAACACCTCCTCGATCGAGGCGCTGATCTGGCCGGTGGCGTCGTAGACGATCTCGATCGTCATGCCTTTCGGCAGTGTGTCCTGGACCTGCGGCACAAGCTTGGTCAGCGCCGCCGCCGTCGTCAGCGGGTTGGCCGCCGGCGTCGGGAAGATGGCCAGGAAGGTTCCCGGCTTGCCGTTGAAGCTCACCCTGGTGTCGGTGTTCTCCGCGCCGAGCTCGACACGCGCGACATCGCGCAGGCGCACCACCTGGCCATCCGTCGAGCGGATCGGCAGCTGGGCGAAGGCCTCCGGCGTCTGCAGGGTCGAGTGCACGCTGATCGAGGAGACCACATACTCGTTCTGGGTGTTGCCGGGCGCCGACAGGAAGTTCGAGTTGTTGATCGCGGTCAGCACGTCCACGGCCGTGGCGCCTCGCGCGGCGAGCCGGATCGGATCGATCCAGATGCGCATGGAATATTCCTGGGCGCCGAAGATCTGGACGTCGGCGACGCCTTCCACGGTCGAGATGCGGGGCCGGATGACGCGCTCGATATATTCGGTGAGCTGCTCCTTCGTCATGTTCGGATTCTGCATCGAGATGTACATCATCGCGAACTGCTGTCCGGTGCCCTTGACGATCACCGGATCCTTGGAGGCGTCCGGCAGGGTGCCGCGCACGCCCTGGACCTTGGACAGCACCTCGGCGAGCGCGACGTCCGGATTGGAGCCGAGCTTCATCTGCACCGTGACCGTGCTCGAGGACGGACGGCTGGACGAGGTCACGTAGTCGATGTTTTCGGTCGAGGCGACGGCGCGCGCGATCGGGGCCGATATGAAGCCCTGGATCAGGTCGGCGCTGGCGCCGGGATAGGCCGTGGTGATGGTGATCGCCGTCTCGTCAACCTTGGGATACTGTCGGATCGACAGGCCGAAGATGCCCTGGAAACCCAGGAGCAGGATCATGCAGGCCAGCACCGTCGAGAGCACTGGCCGGCGAATGAAGAGGTCGGAAAAGCTCATTGCTGAACCTGCTTGTTCGCCGATTTGCTGGGGTCGATCGTGTTGTCGACGGCAACCGACATGCCATTGAAGAGCCGGTTCTGGCCGGCGGTGACGACCTGGTCGCCGTCCTTGAGGCCCTCGGCGATCTCGACCATGCCGTTGTTGCGGCGGCCGAGCTTCACGAAGACCTGCGAGATGGTGAGCGCCGGCTGCTGCGCGGCCTCGGCCGGCTTGGCGGCGTCGCCAGCCGCCTTGTCGGCCGGCTTCGCGTCAGCCGGTTTCGCAGCGCCGTCGGCGGGCTTGGCGGCGTCGGCCTTCTGCTCGTCCGGCTTTGCCGGAGCCGGAGCCACGCCTTCGGCGGACTTCGCCGGCTCGACCACGAAGACGTAATCGCCATAGAGGCTGGTCGTCACCGCCGTCTGCGGCACGGAAATGACGTTGTTTTCCTGCGGCAGCTCGACACGGATCTGGACGAACTGGCCAGGCGTCAGCTTGCCTTCCGGATTGGCCACCTCGCCGCGGATCGAGACCAGCCGGCTTGCCGGGTCGATCTTGGGGTCGATGCCGCGGATGGAGCCGGCAAAGGACATGTCCGCAAGGCTGGTGCCGAGCTTGACGGTCTGGCCGATCTTGAGCAGCGGCAGCTGTTGTTCGGGAACCGTGAAATCGACCCGCATCGTGTCGAGGTCCTGGATCGTCACCACCGAGTTGCCCGGGGCCAGATACTGGCCGACGTCGATCTTCGGGATACCGACCGTGCCGCCGAAGGGCGCGGACAATTGCTTCTGGTCGAGCACGGCCTGCATCTTGTTGACCTGCGCGGCCGAGGCGTCCGCCGCGGCGCGCGCGGCGTCGAGCGTCGCGTCCGTGCCGACGCCGCGCCGCTGCAATTCGATCGCGCGGGTCAGCGCCGCCTGGTCCGAGGCGGCCTGCGCCTTCTGCGCCACCAGATCGGCTTTCTCGACCGCGTCGTCGAGCTGCAAAAGCACCGCGTCGGCGGCGACCTTCTGGTTGGCGTGGAACAGGATGTCCTTGACGATGCCGCTGGTCTCGACGGTAAGGTCGACGCCGCGCACGGCATTGACGGTGCCGATCGCCTCGATGCCAGGGGTCCATTCCGACGGCTTGACGGTCACGGTCGAGACCGTCGCGGCCGGCGGCTTCATGGTGGCGAAATACTGCTTGATGCCGGCGTCGCGCATGAAGTTGAAACCAACGATGCCGACGCACACGAGGGCGAGCAGCAGCAAGAATCCGGCGATGATGAAAAAGCGCTTCACGGATGGTCCCCTCGAGCCGGCAACCGGCAAATCAATCGATGCCGGGACACATATCGACGATAGGCCCCGATTTCAAATGGCGCGCCTTACTGTACCGGCTGGACGGTCTTGTCAATTCCGCCTAGGCTGATGCAGGAGGAAGCGCGATGAGAGTACCCAGGGCGAACTCACGCGAGAAGATACTAGCCGCCGCCGCCGATGTGGCGCGCGAGGCAGGCCCGGGAAGCCTGTCGCTCGATGCCGTCGCCAGCCGCGCCGGAGTATCGAAAGGCGGCCTGCTCTATAATTTCCCGACCAAGGCCAAGCTGATGCAGGGGTTGGTCGAAAACTATCTCAGCGATTTCCAGAAGGCGCTGGAAGCACGCGCCGCCGAGGCCGGCCACGAAAGCGTGCTCTCGGCCTATATCAAGCTGTCGGCCGACGACTGCGAGCAGCCGAAACCCTCGGCGTCATGGATGTTCTCGGCGATCGCCGAAGATCCCGATTTCCTGACGCCGATAAAGGCCTTCAAGCACCAGCTGTTCGAACGGCTGAAGGCAGAGACGGACGACCTCGGCTCGCTGCTGGTCTGCTTTCTCGCCATCGAGGGGATGCGCAGCATGAATCTGTTTGATTCAGACGTGCTGTCCGAAGACGAGCGTAAGCTTCTGGTGTCCTCCCTGCTGAAGATAGCGGGATAAGCCACCAAACGGTTTGGTGGTGACCAAACGGTTTGGTAGTGACCAAACGGTTAAGAGCGTCACACCAGCTTCATCCTGGCGACATAGCGTCCCTCCCGGTTCTTTGCTGCAATGCAAACGGAGTGGGACAATGGTAGACGTAGTTTCCAGTGAGGCGGGGATCCCGAGACCGGATCATCCCCTAGAACAATCAGGCGGGGCCAAGTGGTTCCTGCCGGCTTTCGGCGTGCTGGTGCTCGTCGGCATCATCTATGTCGGCTATGCGCTCAGCCAGGATCTGGCCATCGCCAAGACGGTGCCGTGGATCCTGCTCGGCATCGCCCTTCTGATTGCGCTGGGCTTCGAGTTCGTCAACGGTTTCCACGACACCGCCAACGCGGTCGCCACCGTCATCTACACGCGGTCGCTGCCGGCCGAATTCGCCGTCATGTGGTCGGGTCTCTTCAACTTCCTCGGCGTCTTGACCTCGAGCGGCGCGGTGGCGTTCGGCATCCTGTCGCTGCTGCCGGTCGAGCTCATCCTGCAGGTCGGCTCGTCCTCCGGTTTCGCCATGGTGTTCGCCCTGCTGGTCGCCGCCATCCTGTGGAACCTCGGCACCTGGTTCCTCGGCCTGCCGGCTTCGAGCTCGCATACCATGGTCGGCTCGATCATCGGCGTCGGCCTCGCCAACCAGTTCATGGCGCCGGCCGGCAGCGCCACCAGCGGCGTCGAATGGGGGCAGGCGACCAATGTCGGCATCACCTTGCTGGTGTCGCCGATCGTCGGTTTCTTCGCCGCCTTCATCCTGCTTTATGCGATGAAGCTCCTGGTTCGCAACAAGGCTCTCTACGAGGCGCCGAAGGGCAACACGCCGCCGCCATGGTGGATCCGCGCGCTGCTGATCTTCACCTGCACCGGCGTCAGCTTCGCGCACGGCTCCAATGACGGCCAGAAGGGCATGGGCCTGATCATGCTGATCCTGATCGGCGTCGTGCCGACGGCTTACGCGCTCAACCGCACGCCCGACATCAACTATCTCGACGCCTACAAGACGGCTTCGGTCGGGGTGGAGACGGCTTTGGCCAAATACGCCAAGCCCGGCGTCACCGTCGCGGACGCCAATGCCGCAAAGGCTGCCGTGCAGGAAGCCGTGCGCACCAAGACGTGGAACGATCAGACGACGATCGCGCTGCAGACCTACATCCACAACACCACCGCCGAACTGGGGCCTTACCCCACGGTCGAGAAGGTGCCGACCGACCTGGTCAGCAACGCGCGCAACGACATCTACCTGATCGGCGAGGCGCTGAAGCTGATCGACAAGAAGCAGCTGCTGCCGATGCAGCCCGACGACCTCAAGGCCGTGACCGACTACCACAAGGCGGTCGACAACGCGACAAAGTTCATCCCGCTCTGGGTGAAGGTTGCCGTGGCGCTGGCGCTGGGGCTCGGCACCATGGTCGGCTGGAAGCGCATCGTCGTCACCGTCGGCGAGAAGATCGGCAAGAGCCACCTCACCTACGGCCAGGGCGCCGCGGCAGAGCTGGTGGCGATGGTCACCATCGGCATGGCCGATCGTTTCGGCTTGCCGGTGTCAACCACCCATGTGCTGTCTTCGGGCGTCGCCGGCACGATGGCGGCCAACGGCTCCGGCCTGCAGTGGTCGACCGTGCGCAACCTGCTGCTGGCCTGGGTGCTGACGCTGCCTTGCTCGATCGCCTTGGCTTTCGTGCTGTTCATCATCTTCCGCCAGGTGTTCTGAGCGGCGGTCGATGCACCGGTAACAACGATGACGGCGCCTGTTCTGGCGCCGTCTGCTTTTTCGGCATGAGCAGGGGCGGCGGCGATGAATGACGCATCACATCCGGCATTGCTTGCCTGGGACGACAGCCGCCATCATGCGCCGGGACTGATCTGGGCTTATCGCGGCGGCGTCGGCATGCCGACCGAGCCGATCGCTCCGAAGGATATCGAGGCAGCGCTTGGCGAGCCGGACGGTTGGGTGTGGCTGCATGTCGACCTGATCGACCAGCGGGCGCATTCCTGGATCAGCCACACCTGCGCGCTGCCGCAATCGGCGCATGCCATCCTCGAAGGCCATGAGGACAGCATGGCGCTGGCGCATGAGAGGGGCGTCGTGCACGGTATCGCCGCCGATCTGCATGGCGAGATCGGGCGCAGGTCAACCACTATCGGCAGGCTGCATTTCGCCGTGACGGACCGGTTGCTGGTGACAGGCCGGCGCCACCCGCTGGCAGCCGTGGAAGCGGTGAACAAGGCGCTTTCGGAAGGTTTTGGGCCGTCGACAGGGTTCGAGCTGTTCGGTGCGATCGTGCAGGCATTCTGCAAAAGCGCGAGCGCACGGCTGGCGCTGGCGACGAAGCAGCTGGATGAGGTCGAGGACCACCTCGTCACTGAACGCCTCGCCGACGAACGAAGGCGGATCAAGCAAGTGCGCCGCCTGGGAGTCTCGCTGCACCGGCCGATCTCGGCGCAGGCCGCGCTGTTCCTGGAGGAGAACCGGGCCGGGTGGGAGCTGTCGGCAGGCGCGCATGACATCCTTTCGCAACTGTCGGCCCGCCTCAAAAGGCTCGACCGCGAAGTTGTCATGGTCAATGACCGGGCAAGGCTGCTGCAGGAAGAGGTGGCGGCGGAACTCGCGGACGAATCCAACCGCAGCCTGAAGGCGCTGGCGGTGATGAGCGCGCTGCTTTTGCCGGGAACGCTGATCGTCGGCATTTTCGGCATGAACACCGAGGGACTGCCGCTGACGCACACGCATGGCGGCTTCCTGCTGGCGATGCTCTTGGCGGGAGGCGCGACCGGGCTGTTCTACTGGCTGTTGCTGCGGGCCGGCGCCGATCTCAAATTCTAGAGCATTTCACCGTTTCACGGAAACGGCGAACTGCTCTATCTCTTTGTTTTTACGCAATTCCGGGCGGAAAACCGCTCACACTTTTCCTGGAATTGCTCTAGGTTTGTCGAAGAGTTCGGGACTCCCGAGCCGCGTCGCGG